>NZ_JAMYSF010000021.1:0-121416 GCF_040321775.1 Mesorhizobium sp. M0243
TGCCGCCAGGGCGGGGCGCCGGGGGGCCGGGGCGGCCCGCCCCCAACCCGCCTTCCGCCCCCCCCGGGGGGCGCTTTGGGGGTGGGGGGGGGTTTCCCCCTACGCCGGATCGACATCGCACTCATCGATTTCATCGGCACCGTGCGCTTCCACACGCAATTGCCGGCGGATGAAGCCAATCCCTTTCCGCAAAGCGGCGATCTGTTCGGCGCGATCAGGCAAGCCATGACCAGCCTGCCGGTCGAGGCGCGCAGCCGGGTTGCCGGCATCGGCCTGGCCGTTCCCGACGATGTCGACACGATGGCTGCAACCCGCAACGGATCGAGCACCTCGCTGAAAGCCTTGCAGGGGGAGATCGAGGAACAGATCAAGCTGCCGGTTTTCGTGCAGAACGACATCACCGCGGCAGCTGGCGGCGAGAGCATGTTCGGCGTCGCAAAGCCGCTCAACGACTATCTGTTCTTCTATCTGGGAGCACGGCTGCAGAGCAGGCTCATCCTCAACCACCAGATCTACAAGGGAAACTCCAGCGCCAGCTTCGATCATGGCCTGATGCGCCTGGAGAGCGAACTGGCCATGCGCGGGCGCCCGTCCGAAATCATCTGGAGCAGCAGCCCTGAGTGGCCTGACCTGGGCGAGGCCTACAGCGCATGGCTGGGCGAGTGTTCCGACCGCCTGAAAGCGTCGATCTCCGCGCTGACCCAGTTTGTCGAGTTCAGTTCGGTCGTCCTGTCCAGCTATGCGCCGCAAAAGATCGCCGAGGCCTTGTGCGACGACATCGGCCGGGAATTCCCCGGCATCGAAGCGCTGCCCGCGCGGGTCAGCATCAGCCCGAAGGCCGTCGGCGCGGCAAGCCTGCCGTTCAGTTCGCGCTTCATGATCCAGTGATCGAGCCGAACCGGCGTTGCCGGTCTGCCGATCATGCACCCTCTGCAGGTCCATCGATGATTTTCAGGTGACCAAGCGAATCTACTTGCCAGGACGCCTCACTTAATAGCATGTTAAGTGAACCCTGAGATCGCCATGAAAATCGCTGCGGATCACGCACTCAATGACAATGCCGCAACCAGCGCCGAAGCGCGCCGCTCGACGGTATTGGGCGATCGCATCAAGGCCTATCGCACCACGCGGCGCCTGACGCTGCGCCAGCTCGGCGGCATGATCGGCACCACCGCCAGCTTCCTGAGCCAGCTCGAGCGCGGCCTTTCCGGCGCCAACACCAGCACATTGATGCTGATCGCCAATGCGCTCGGCATCAGCCTCGCCGATCTTTTCGACGACTGCGAAGTGTCGCCGCACGCGGTGCTGACACGCGCCGAGCGGCCGGCGCTGCCGACCAGCGAAGGCTACCGCAAGACGCTGCTGTCGCGCCGGCCGATCCGCGAGATGGAAGTCTATTGCGGCGAGTTCGCCGTCGGCGGCTCCACCGGCGACGTGCCCTATACGCATGGCAACGCGAGCGAGATGTTCCTCGTGCTGCGCGGACGCGTGCAACTGACGCTCGGCGACGAGAGCTTCACCCTCGAAGAGGGCGACAGCATCGAATATTCGACCTCGACGCCGCACCGGACGATCAATGTCGGCGATGCGGTGGCCGAGGTGCTGTGGATCATCGCGCCGCCGACAAGCGGCGCTGTCGACCTCGATCAATATGTAGCCCGGAAAACGCTCGCGCCCGGCCTGCCAAAATCAAACAGCGAGCCATCGGAGGGTTAGAAAATGGGAAGCAGATCAAGATTGGCCGGATTTGTCGGCGCCGCCGCACTGGCCTTGCTCGCAGCCGCCGCTCACGCGCAGAACGCGCCGCCGGCCGGAACCGTGGTCGACGGCTCGTTGAAGGGCAAGACGCTGACCTTCGTCTCCTATGGCGGCATCTACCAGGACGGCCAGGTTGCCGCGCTCAAGGAATTCGTCGACAAGAGCGGCGTCAAGCTTTTGAACGACGGACCGACCGAAATCGCCAAGCTTCAGGCGCAGGTCGAATCAGGCAATGTGACCTGGGATGTCGTCGACACAGACGATTTTCCGCCCTTCGTGCATTGCGGAAAACTGTTCCAGAAACTCGATCTGACCAAGCTCGACATCTCGCACATCCCGCCCGGACAGGTCGGCGAATGCAGCGTGCCGGCGATGAACTACGGCATGGTCCTGATGTACAAGAACGACACGTACAAGGACAATCCGCCAAAGGACTGGAAGGATTTCTTCGACACCGCGAAATTCCCCGGCACCCGTGCCATCGACGGCAGTGGCAGCCCGCTCGGCGGCCTGATCGAACAGGCCATCCTGGCCGACGGCGGCAAGGTCGACGCCATGACGCCTGCCGATATCGACAAGGGCATCGCCAAGATCAAGGCGATCGGCCCCGACACCATCTTCTGGAAGACCGGCGCAGAATCCCAGCAGCTTGCCGAATCCGGCGAGGCCGACATGATCATCATGTGGACTGGCCGCGCCATGACGGCGGTCAAGAATGGCGCTGCCTATACGCCGGTGTGGAAGGACTGGCTGGTCGTCATGGATCAGCTGACCATCCCGGTCGGCGCCAAGGACACCGATGCCTCCTACGCGCTGATCAACGCCTATCTCGGCAAGAAGTCGCAGGAGATCCTGACCGAGCAGACGTCCTACTCGCCGATCAACAACGAGGCGCAGCCCAAGGTCGACGCATCCGTCGCCGCCTTCCTGACCAACACGCCGGACCACGCGAAGCTCGGCTACCAGCAGAACATCAAGTTCTGGGTCGCCAATTTCGCCGCCGCGTCCGACAAGTGGACGGCGCTGATGGCCGGCAACTGAGCCGGCTATCACTGAGGTGACGGCGTGAGCCAGACATCGCATACGCCGACGGCCGGGGGTGATCATTCCCGGCCGTCAGGTGCCGTGCAGGGGCCGCAGCGGCGCCTGCGCCTTGCCGCCTATCCGTCCCTGCTGGCGATGCCGGCCCTGCTCCTGCTTATCGCGGCTATGGGCTATCCCTTGCTGACCGTCACGCTGCGCAGTTTTTCGGACCCGGCCTGGGGCCTGCAGAACTACGTCTGGTTCTTCTCCACGCCGGTGAACGTCACCGTCCTGTGGCGCACCTTTTCCATCGCCGCCTGGGTCACCATCGTCTGCGTCATCGCGGCCTACCCCTACGCCTATCTCATGACGGCCGTCGAGCCGCGCCTGCGACTCGTCCTCATCTTGTGCGTTTTGGTGCCGTTCTGGGTCAGCGGCGTGGTGCGCACCTTGGCCTGGGTCATCCTGCTGCAAGATTCCGGCATCATCAATTCGGTGATCAGGCTGCTCGGCTTTGACGGCGTGAAGCTGATCCGCACGCAGACCGGAGTCGTCATCGGCATGGCGCAGGTGTTGCTGCCGTTCATGATCCTGCCGCTCTATTCGGTCATGCGCGGCATCGATTTGCGCCTCGTGCAGGCGGCGCGCAGCCTTGGTGCGCGCCCGGCACGCGCCTTCCTGGAAATCTATCTGCCGTTGTCGCTGCCCGGCGTCTTCGCCGGCGCCATCATCGTCTTCATCCTGTCGCTCGGCTTCTACATCACGCCGGCCCTGCTCGGCGGCCCGCGCAGCACCATGCTGTCGACGCTGGTGCAGAGCCAGGTGCTCAGCCTGCTCAACTGGGGCCGAGGCGGCGCCATGGGCGTCGTCCTGCTGGTCGCGACCTTCGTGCTGCTGGCGCTCGCCGCACCGCTGATGCGCCAGCGCCACAAGCAGGCGTCCAGATCATGAGACAAACGCCGTTCCGCATTCTGCTCGGCCTGTTCTGCCTGCTGGTCGCCGTCTGGCTGGTGATGCCGACGCTGGTCATCATCCCGATGTCGTTCAACGAGAAGAAGTCGCTCGCTTTCCCGCCGTCCGGCTTCTCCTGGCAGTGGTACGCGAATTTCTTCACCAATCCCGATTGGCTGTCGAGCTTCTTCAATTCGCTCAGGGTCGCGGGCCTCGTCGCCGTTGCCGCCACGCTGATCGGCACGCTGGCGTCGCTTGGCCTCAGCCGCATGAAACATTCCGGCGCCGGCCTGCTGCGCGCCATCCTGATCACGCCGATGATCGTGCCCGGCGTGGTGCTGGCGATCGGCATCTATGCCGTTTACCTCGACTACCAGCTTGTCGGCACCACCACCGGCTTCGTCATCGCGCACACGATGCTGGCGATCCCCTTCGTCATCATCGCCGTATCGGCAAGCCTCGAAGTCTTCGACGTGCGGCTGGAAACGGCGGCGGCCAGCCTCGGCGCCAACCGCTTCACCACATTCCGCACCGTGACCTTGCCGCTGATCGCGCCCGGTATCCTGTCCGGGCTTTTGTTTGCCTTCGTCACCTCCTTCGATGAAATCATCGTCGCGCTGTTCATCACCAGTCCCTACCTCAAGACCTTGCCGGTGCAGATCTTCACCAGCATCACCCGCGACGCCGACCCGACGGTGACGGCCGTCGGAACCATCATCTTCATTGCCACGACGCTGATCATCAGCGCCGGGCTGATCATCAGCTCGAAATCGACGAGGAGTTGAGATGACTGCGAGGGAACGTGGCGCGGCCATCGACATCAAGGGCGCAACCAAGCGCTACGGCAATTTCACCGCGCTCGACGATGTCAGCCTGCATATCGAGCCCGGCGAGTTCATGACGCTGCTGGGGCCTAGCGGCTCGGGCAAGACGACCACGCTCAACGTCGTTGCGGGCTTCACCGACCTCACCGCAGGCGATCTTGCCGTCGGCGGCAACAGCATCGTCGCCCTGCCGGCGCACAAGCGCAACATCGGCGTCGTGTTCCAGCACTACGCGCTGTTTCCGCACATGACCGTCGGCAAGAACGTCGCCTATCCCCTCACCTTGCGCGGCATGGACAAGCAGGCGCGCGACCGTCTCGTCGTGCGAGCGCTGGACATGGTCAAGATGGCCGATTTCGCGCATCGCTATCCCTCAGAGCTTTCCGGCGGCCAGCAGCAGCGCGTGGCGCTGGCGCGCGCCATCGTCTTCGATCCGCCGCTGCTGTTGATGGACGAACCGCTCGGCGCGCTCGACAAGAAACTGCGCGAATGGCTGCAGCTGGAGATCAAGCGCATCCACCGCGAACTCGGCACCACCTTCGTCTATGTGACGCACGACCAGGAAGAAGCGCTGGTTCTGTCCGACCGCATCGCCGTGTTCAACCAGGGGCGCATCGAACAGGTCGGAACCGGCCGCCAGCTCTATGACGAGCCGACGACCTTGTTCGTGGCCAAGTTCATCGGCGAATCGACCAGTTTGCGTGGCACCGCCCAGACGTCAGGAAACGAGACCAGCCTGACGATCGCCGGCCAGAAGATCGTGGCCAACGGCAAGCTTGCCGGCGGAGGCAAACCGGTGGTCCTGCTGCGGCCGGAAAAGCTCTCGCTTGCCGGCACCAACACGCCTCCCGCCGCCGGGCAGAACAGCCTCACCGGTGAGGTCAGCGAGGCGATCTATCTGGGGTCGGGTTCGAAATACCAGGTGACGCTTCGCGATGGCTCGGTCGCCATCGTGCGCTCGTCGCTGGAAGCCACACCGTTCTCGATTGGTGACACGGTCGATCTGCGCTGGTCGGTAGTCGATGCAAAACTTCTTGCCGACGACGATCGCGCCGACACGACGATGACCTGATCGCTCTTTTCCCCGCAGGATTTTTAGACATGGACGCCAAAGTCAACGGCAACGTCTCGTTCTGGTATGCCGACATCGGGCTGCCGGCCTATCGCGCGCCGCTCCCGGGTGACCTCGAAGCCGATGTCTGCATCGTCGGCGCCGGCTACACCGGCTTGTGGACAGCTTACTATCTGAAGAAGGCCGATCCTTCGATCCGCATCGCCATCGTCGAAAGGGAGTTCGCCGGCTTCGGCGCGTCGGGCCGCAATGGCGGCTGGCTGTCCGGCGGCTTCAGCTGGTCGCGCGAGAAATATCTGCGGACCTCGACGCGCGGCGCCGTCATCGACATGGAAACCGCCATGCATGGCACGGTCGACGAAGTGATCGCGGTGACCGAGGCCGAAGGCATCGATGCCGACATCCGCCGCGTCGACAATCTGACGGTCGCCACCAACCCGCCGCAGCTCGAACGGATCAAGGCCGCCTATGCCGATGCGATCGGCTGGAGCGTGCCGCAGGACCGCGTCAGCCTGATTGGCCAGGCAGAGGCCAAGGCCCGCATCAACATCAAAAATGTGCTTGGCGGCTATGTCCACCACGGCACCGCGCGCGTGCAGCCGGCCAAGCTGGTGCGTGGGCTCTCCGAAGCCGTCGAGCGGCTTGGCGTGCCGATCTACGAGCAGACCACCGTGACCGGCATCGAGAAGGGCAAGGTCACGACGAACCGCGGCACCGTGCGCGCGCCGATCATCATCCGCGCCACGGAAGGGTTCACGGCCGGCATATCAGGCAATGAGCGGCTCTGGCTGCCGCTCAACAGCGCGCAGATCATCACCGAGCCGCTGCCGCAATCGCTATGGGACGAGATCGGCTGGGAGGGCCATGAGCTTCTCGGTGACGCCGCGCACGCCTATTGCTATGCGCAGCGCACCCGGGAAGGCCGCATCACCATGGGCGGGCGCGGCGTGCCCTATCGTTACGGCTCGCAAACGGATGTGCGCGGCCAGACGCAGCAGGCCACGATCGAAAGCCTGCACGCGATCCTCACCCGGCTTCTGCCGCAGACAGCCGGGCTTCGCATCGACCACGCCTGGTGCGGCGTTCTGGGCGTGCCGCGCGACTGGTGCACGACATCAGGCCTCGACCCTGAAACCGGCATCGGCTGGGCCGGCGGCTATGTCGGGCTCGGCGTCTCAAGTTCCAACCTTTCGGGCCGCACGCTGCGCGACCTTATCCTGCGCCGCGACACCGAACTGACCCGCCTGCCCTGGGTCAACCGCCAGGTGAGCAAATGGGAGCCCGAGCCGATGCGCTGGCTCGGCGTCCACTCGATGTATCAGCTCTATCGCGTCGCCGACGAGCGCGAGGAAGCCGGCCTCCAGCATACGTCGAAACTGGCCGCAATCGCCGACCGCATCACAGGACATTGAGAGACCGCCATGACCGACTTCCAGACCTTCGCCCATCTCGCTTCCATCGACCTCGGCGAGCCTGAGCCCAAGCCGACCTCGATCAGCGGCGATCAGCTCGAAGCAGCGAAGACGCTGTGGACCTCGCCTGACGGCACACTGGAAGTCGGCGTCTGGGAGTGCACGCCCGGCCGCTTCACCGCATCGCGCGAGAGCAATTCCGAAACCTGCCACATCGTGTCAGGTCGGGTCTCGCTGCATGGTCCCGATGGCCGCAGCGAGGACGTCGGTCCGGGCGAAATGCTGGTGCTGCCGAAAGGCTGGAAAGGCGAATGGACGATCCACGAGAAGACGCGCAAGCTCTATATCCTGCACTTCGAGGCGTGAGCTGACTGGAACAGCCGCTACTCGTCGTCTGAACGATCATCCTCGGCAACAACAGGCTTGCCTTCTATCGCCTGCCGCAAGGCGTCGTTGATGCGGTCCTGCCAGCCCGGCCCATCCTCCTGGAAGTGGTCCAGCACGGCGCGATCGATCCGGATCGAAACAAGCTCCCTGACGCCTGGAGCGGCGGAGGGCTCACGAACCGGCGCGGCCGGCTTCTTCACCGGCTTGAAAGCCGCCTCGGCGGCCGTCATCGGATTTGTCGGTCGACGCGGGGGATTTGCCATCGGATGACCCTGACTGAAGACGATTCGTGCACGACGTGGCACGCTTGCGCCACCATAGCCCAACCAGCGCCGTCGCGCAGGCCCCTTTGGTCGGGACAATCACTCGGCTGCTTGAAGACTCTGCGCGTCGATGATGACCCTGATCTCGGCGCGGCAGGAGCCGCAATTCGTGCCGGCATGCAGGGCCGTGCCGATCGCCGCAACGCTGCCGCAGCCGCCGCGCACCGCTTCCGCGATCTGGTTGGCGCCGACGCCGAAACAGGAGCAGACGATGGCGCCGCGGTCGACGTCGATCCCGCCCGGTCGTCCGGCTACGATCGCCAACCTGCCGCGCCGGTCGACATGATCGGCACTCAACTGTTCCGCCGCCCAGCCGCGCGACACGGCGACCGGGCCGGGTGCGACGAACAAGGCGGCTGACAGTTGATCGCCGTCGAAGGCGGCGATGCGATGCTGGCCGGCGTCGCGGTCATGATAGGCGAGCATTTCCGCACCCGGTGACACGCCGAACAGTGACCCGGCAAAGCCAGCCCAATCGATGTCGTCTTCGGCAAAGGCAAGCTCGACCCGCCAGCCGCCCTTGCATTTGGCCACGGCCCAGTAGGCCGCGGTATCAGGCTCAGGCCTGCGCCGCGTCACCGCAAAGCCAAAGGCCTTTGCGGCGAATTTCTCGATGCGGGCGGCGACATGTTTCAGCGCCGGCTGGCCGGAAATGGGATCGGTCAGCGGCGCGGTCAGCGTGTCGAGCCGGCCCCTTGCCGCAAACTGATCGGTCCAGTGCATCGGCGCAAACAGGCTGCCCTGGCGCTGGCGCGCCGTCACCAGCGCGCGCACCAGCACGTCGCCGCGCGGGCTGGAAACCCGCGCGATGTCGGCGTCGCCGATGCCGAAGCGCTGCGCATCCGCCGGGTGGATTTCTACGAAGGGCTCGGCGATGTGCTGCGACAAACGCGGGCTTTTGCCGGTTCGCGTCATGGTGTGCCAATGGTCGCGGATACGGCCGGTATTGAGGATCAGCGGATAGTCCGGGCTGGTGCGGACTTCCGTGGTGGGGCGGATGGCGATGAAGCGCGCTTTGCGGTCGGGCGTGTAGAAATTGCCGTCGGCGAAGAAGCGGGTGGTGTTACCTTCCAGCCTCTGCCCGGCCCGAAGATGCTCGTCCGACTGATGTCGAGCTTGAGCACCCCCCTCTGTCCTGCCGGACATCTCCCCCGCAAGGAGGGAGATTGGCAGCTTTGATGCTCGCATATCTCCTGCATTGTTTGTAATTGGCGAAGGCCGTGGTGGCAGCCGATCTCCCCCCTTGCGGGGGAGATGGCCGGCAGGCCAGAGGGGGGTGGCTGGGCTCGGCGCCGGCCATTGGAACGGCTCCAGCGCCTCATACTCCTCCGCATCAACCCCGGCATAAGCACCAATATCGAAATCCCGCGCGCCATCATTCTCGAATCCTGACAGCGCGGCATGCTCGGCAAACACCTCCCCTGGCGTCGCATAGGAAAACGCCTCGCCAAACCCCATCCGCTTGCCGACCTCAGCGACAATCCGCCAGTCGGGCCTTGCCTCGCCGGGCACGGGCAAAAACGCGCGCTGGCGCGACACACGGCGCTCTGAATTGGTGACGGTGCCATCCTTCTCGCCCCAGGCGGCGGCGGGCAGCCGGACATGGGCGTGGCGGACGGTGTCGGTCTGGGCCAGCACGTCCGACACCACCACGAACGGGCACGCCTTGATCGCCGCCTCGACGGCATCGGCGTCCGGCATCGAATCGACCGGGTTGGTGGCCATGATCCACAGCGCCTTGATCCGCCCGTCGGCCAGCGCCTGGAACATCTCGACTGCCTTCAGGCCGGGCTTTCCGGCAATGGCCGGCGCGTTCCAGAAGCGCTGCACGCGGTCGCGATGGTCGGGGTTTTCGATTTCCATATGCGCGGCGAGCATGTTGGCCATGCCGCCGACCTCGCGGCCGCCCATGGCGTTGGGCTGGCCGGTCACCGAAAACGGCCCTGCTCCGGGTTTGCCGATGCGGCCGGTGGCGAGATGGCAGTTGATGATGGCGTTGACCTTGTCGGTGCCGGATGACGACTGGTTCACACCCTGGCTGTAAACCGTCACCGTTTTCGCCGTTGCCGCAAACAGGCTGTAGAAACGGCCAAGCTCGTCCTCGCTCAGGCCCGTGCCGGCAGCGACGCCGGCCAGGTCGAGCGCGGAGGCCGCGAAAAGCGCTTGCCCGAAGCCGGTCGTGTGCGTCGTGATGTAGGCGCGGTCGAGCGCATTGTGCTGGCCGAGATAAGCGAGCAGCCCGGTGAACAAAGCGACGTCGCCATCCGGCGCGATCGCCAGATGCATGTCGGCGATGTCAGCGGTCATGGTGCGCCGCGGATCGACCAGGACGATCTTCATCTCCGGCCGCTTTTCCCGGGCAGCCGCGATGCGCTGGTAGAGCACCGGATGGCACCAGGCGAGATTGGAGCCGACCAGCACGATCAGGTCGGCCAATTCCAGATCCTCATAGGTTCCCGGCACGGTGTCGGAGCCGAAAGCGCGGCGGTGGCCGGCGACCGAGGAGGCCATGCACAGGCGCGAATTGGTGTCGATGTTGGCCGAGCCGACAAAACCCTTCATCAGCTTGTTGGCGACGTAATAGTCCTCGGTCAGCAACTGGCCCGAAACATAGAAGGCGACCGCATCCGGGCCATGCTCGGCGATGGTTTGCGAGAAGGTCGAGGCGACAAGGTCGAGCGCCTCGTCCCAGCCGGCGCGGCGGCCGTGGACCTCCGGATGCAGCAGCCTGCCATCGAGGTCGATGGTCTCGGCGAGTGCCGAGCCCTTGGAGCAGAGCCGGCCGAAATTGGCCGGGTGGTCGGGGTCGCCGCGGACGGACACCTGCCCGTCCGCGGTGGCCTTCGCCAGCACGCCGCAGCCCACCCCGCAATAGGGGCAGGTGGTCCTCACCTCGCGCGCTTCGTCGATCTCCATGGGTTCAGGCCGCGCGGCTGGCCAGCGCTTCCAGCGCAATGAACAGATGCTCGCCTTCGACCCGCACCGGAATGGTGCGCACCGCGCCCTCGTCGGCGCCGAGCGCCTTGCCCGTCTCCAACGAAATCACCCAATTGTGCAAGGGACAGGTCACCGCCGCACCGTGCACGATGCCCTGGCTGAGCGGTCCGCCTCTGTGCGGGCAATGGTCGTCGATGGCATAGACCTGATCGTCGGCGGTGCGGAAGACGGCGATCTTGCCTTCCGGGGTGGCGACGCAGCGCGCGCCGCGGCGGGGGATGTCCGAGATAGAGCCGATTGATACCCAGTTCATGATTGTCACTCCGCCGCCTGCGCAAACCCGACAGAGGCCATCGGCCGGAATTCATGCTTGTCCTTGCCGGAAACGCGTTCCGACCACGGATCGACCTGGGCGAATTTCTGGCTGAAGACGAAGCGGTCGTAATAAGCCTTGCGCTTCTCGCCATCGTCCATGATCTGACGCTTGATCTCGGGGATGCCGATGCGCTTGGCCCATTTGTAGATGCGCTCGAGATAGCGGCCCTGCTCGCGATACATCTGCGTCAGCGCCACGATATGCTCCAGCGCCTCGTCCTCGGTCTTGACCAGGCCCAGCACCTCGGTGCCCTTGATGTCGAGGCCGGCCGCCCCGGCGAAATGGATTTCGTAGCCGGAGTCGACGCAGATCACGCCAACATCCTTGCAGGTCGCCTCGGCGCAGTTCCTTGGACAGCCCGACACCGCCATCTTGACCTTGGCCGGCGTCCACGAGCCCCACATGAATTTTTCGATGCGGACGCCGAAGCCCGTAGAATCCTGCGTGCCGAACCGGCACCAGTCTGAGCCGACGCAGGTCTTCACCGTGCGCAACCCCTTGGCATAGGCGTGGCCGGAGACGAAGCCGGCCTGACCGAGATCGGCCCACACTGCCGGCAGGTCCTCCTTGCGGATGCCGAGCATGTCGATGCGCTGGCCGCCGGTGACCTTGACCATCGGAATTTCGAACTTGTCGACGACGTCGGCGATGGCGCGCAGTTCGGCGGCATTGGTCACCCCACCCCACATGCGCGGCACCACCGAATAGGTCCCATCCTTCTGGATGTTGGCGTGGACGCGCTCGTTGATGAAGCGCGACTGGTAATCGTCGGCGTAGTCATCCGGCCAGTCGCAGACGAGGTAGTAGTTGAGCGCCGGCCGGCATTTGGCGCAGCCGCAGGAGGTCGTCCATTCCAGTTCCTGCATGACGGCGGGAATGGTCTTCAGGCTCTTGGCCTTGATCAGCCGGCGCACCTCGTCATGGCCGAGGGTGGTGCAGGAGCACATCGGCTGCACGGCGGCGGGGTTGTACGTGTCGCCGAGGGTCAGCACCATCAGCTTTTCAACCAGCCCGGTGCAGGAGCCGCAGGAGGCCGACGCCTTGGTGTGGGCGCGCACGTCGTCAAGCGAGGTCAGGCCCTTGGCCGTGATCGCGCCGGTGATCTTTCCCTTGCAAACGCCGTTGCAGCCGCAGATTTCCGCATCATCCGGCAAGGCTGCAACGGCCGCCATAGGGTCCAGCGGGGCACCCCCCTGGTAGGACTGGCCGAAGATGAGCGTGTCGCGCATTTCGGAAATGTCGGTCTGCTTCTTCTTGAGGTCGTTGAACCAGGCGCCGTCAGCCGTCTCGCCATAGAGCACGGTGCCGATGATGCGGTCATCCTTCAGCACCAGGCGCTTGTAGACGCCTGCGGCGGCGTCGCGCAGCACGATCTCCTGGCGATCCTCGCCCTCGGCGAAGTCGCCGAGCGAGAACAGCTCGATGCCGGTGACCTTGAGCTTGGTCGGCGTGTCCATATGGACGAAGGCCGCCGCCGCGTCGCCGGCAAGCTGGCTGGCGGTCACGCGCGCCATCTCGTAGAGCGGTGCGACGAGGCCGTAGACTTGGCCGTTGACCTCGGCACATTCGCCGAGCGCGTAGATGTCGGGATCGTTGCTGCGCATGCCGGCGTCGACGACGATGCCCCTGTTGACGGCGATGCCGGCCTGTTTCGCCAGCGCCGAATTCGGCCTGATGCCGACGGCCATCACCACAAGCGTTGCTGGGATAATGGTGCCGTCAGCGAGCTCCACCTGCCCGACCTTGCCGTTGCCTGTGATCGCCTGTGTGTTGGCCTTGGTGATGACCTTGATGCCGCGCTGTTCCACCGCACGCTGCAAGAGATAGCCGGCCGCGGGATCGAGCTGGCGCTCCATCAGCGTCGGCATGACATGCAGCACGGTGACGTCCATGCCTTGCGCGTTCAGCCCTGCTGCCGCCTCCAGCCCGAGCAGGCCGCCGCCGATGACCACCGCCTTGGCCCGCGACTGGGCGGCAAGCATCATCGCCTGCACGTCGTCGAGATCGCGATAGGTCAGCACGCCCGGCAGGTCATGGCCGGGCACCGGAATGATGAACGGCACCGAGCCGGTGGCGATGACGAGCTTGTCATAGGGTTCGGTGACGCCATGATCGGAGGTGACGGTCTTCGCCGCTCGGTCGATGGCGACGATCTTGTGGCCCTTGTAGAGGGTGATGTTGTTGGCGATGTACCAGCCGTCGCCGTGGATGATGATCTCCTCATAGGCTTTCTCGCCCGACAGCACCGGCGACAGCATGATGCGGTCGTAATTAACGCGCGGCTCGGCGTTGAAAATGGTGACGGTGTAGCGGCCCGGAGCCTGTTCCAGCAGGTGCTCCAGCATGCGCCCCGGGGCCATGCCATTGCCGATGATGACAAGTCTTTCGCTCATGGTGCTACTCCGCGGCTTCGACGAAGCGGTGGCGTTCGTAGAGGAACTTCAGCACCGCCTCGCGGCAGCGCAGGAAGGTCCGGTCGGAAGAGAGTTCGACGCGCCGGCGCGGCCGCGCCAGCGGCACGGCAAGCACTTCGCCGATGGTTGCCGCCGGGCCATTGGTCATCATGACGATGCGGTCGGACAGCAGCACCGCCTCGTCGACATCATGGGTGATCATGATCGTCGTCGAGCCGAGCCTGGAATGGATGTCCATCACCGCGTCCTGCAGATGCGCGCGCGTCAGCGCGTCGAGCGCGCCGAACGGCTCGTCGAGCAGCAGGATCTTCGGCTCCATGGCCAGCGCCCGGGCGATGCCGACGCGCTGCTTCATGCCGCCCGATATCTCGGCCGGGCGCTTGTCCTTGGCATGCGCCATCTGCACGAGGTCGAGATTGCGCATGATCCAGTCATGCCGCTCGGCCTTGCTTTTCGAGCGACCGAAAACCTTCGACACCGCCAGGTTGATGTTTTCATAGACGGTCAGCCACGGCAGCAGCGAGTGGTTCTGGAACACCACGGCGCGTTCGGGACCGGGGCTGTCGACCTCCTTGTCCTCGAGCAGCACGGCGCCGGCGGACACCTTGGTCAGCCCGGCGATCAGATTGAGCAGGGTCGACTTGCCGCAGCCGGAATGGCCGATGATGGAGACGAATTCGCCCTTGTCGATGGTCAGCCTGATGTCCTTCAACACCTCGCTGACCTGGGCACCACGCGAGAAGGATTTGTCGATATGGTCGAGCTTCAGATAGGCCGTCATCGCCCTCTCCTCACTTTGCCGTTGTGCCGCGGGTGACGAAGGCGCCGACCGCCGCGACCAGACGGTCGAGGCAGAAGCCGGTGACGCCGATATAGGCGAGCGCCACGATGATGTCGGGCAGCCGCGACGAGTTCCACGCGTCCCAGATGAAGAAGCCGATGCCGACGCCGCCGGTCAGCATTTCGGCGGCGACGATGGCGAGCCAGGACAGGCCGATGCCGATCCTCAGGCCGGTGAAGATGTAGGGCGCGGCGGCCGGTACCATGATCTTGACGAAGAATTCGAACTGGTTGAGCCGCAGGATGCGCGAGACGTTGCGGTAATCCTCGGGGATGTTGCGCACGCCGACGGCGGTGTTGATGATGATTGGCCAGATCGACGTGATGAAGATGACGAAGATCGCCGACGGGCTGGAATCGCGGAACGCCGCCAGCGACAGCGGCAGCCAGGCCAGCGGCGGCACCGTGCGCAGGATCTGGAACACCGGGTCGAGGCCGCGCATCGCCCAGATCGACTGGCCGACCAGCGCGCCGAGCGCGACGCCGACCACCGCCGCCAGGCCGAAACCGATGGCGACACGCTGCAGCGAGATCAGCACGCGCCATGCCAGGCCGATATCCTGCGGGCCATTGTCGAAGAACGGATGCGCGATCAAATCGTAGGCCTCGTTCCACACCTGGGTCGGCGGCGGCAGGCTTGATGTGGGCGACGAACAGGCGATCTGCCAGACGACCAGCATCAGCGCGATGACGATGATGGGCGGCACCAGCGCGCTCGCCAGTTTGCCGGCAATCGCCAGCGGATCGAAGCGGCGTCGTGCCTTGGCGGTGAAGGCGATGACCTCCGCCTGCTTCGGGGGGAACGCCTTCACCTTTGTGTCCTCGATAGTCTGGATCGACATGTCTGAGAAAAACTCCTTGGGGGCAGGTAGTGATCGCAAGCGGCGCAGGGCGCCGCTTGCGGTTGTGCTACGCCGATGCCTTGATCTTCAGGCTGTCGAGATAGGCCGACGGATTGGCCGGATCGAAGATCTTGCCGTCGAAGAAGGTCTCGACGCCGCGCGACGACGACGCCGGAACGTCGGCCGCCGCGACGCCGAGATCCTTGGCCGCCTCGCGCCACAGATCCTCGCGGTTGACCTGATCGACCAGCGCCTTGATGTCGGTGGTCGGCGCGAACTTGCCCCAGCGGATGTTCTCGGCGAGGAACCACGCATCGTGGCTCTTGAACGGATAGGAGACGCCGCCTTTCCAGAACTTCATGTAGAGATCGGTGCCGTTGGCGACACGGCCATTGCCGTAGTTGATGTCGCCCTTGAGGCGGCCGATGATGTCGGCGACAGGCACGTTCATCCATTGCCGCTTGCCGATGATGGCGGCCATCTCGTCCTTGTTGTCGCTGGCCTCGCACCATTGCTGGGCTTCCATGACGGCCATCAGGATCGCCTTGGTGGCGTTCGGGTATTTCTCGATGAATTCGGCACGCAGGCCGAGCGCCTTTTCCGGATGGCCCTTCCACAATTCGCCCGTCGTGGCGGCGGTGAAGCCGACGCCCTGATGGACGAGCTGCTCGTTCCACGGCTCGCCGACGCAGAACACGTCCATGTTGCCGACCTTCATGTTGGCCACCATCTGCGGCGGCGGCACGACGATGGTCGAAACGTCCTTGTCGGGGTCGATGCCACCGGCGGCCAGCCAGTAGCGCAGCCACAAATCATGCGTACCGCCCGGGAAGGTCATGGCGGCCTTGATTTCCTTGCCGGCCGCCTTCTTGGCGGCAAAGGCGTCTTTCAGCTTCGAGGCATCGAGGCCGACGCCGGTGCCGGCATATTCCTGGGCGACCGAAATGCCTTGGCAGTCGTAGTTGAGCCGCGCCACGATCGCCATCGGCATCGGCTGGTTGTTCTGCGTCACCTTGCCGGCGTGCATAAGGTAAGGCAGCGGCGTCAGGATATGGGCGCCGTCGATGCCGTTGGCCGCGCCGCCGAGCATCAGATTGTCGCGTGTCGCACCCCAGGAGGCCTGCTTGAGCACCTCGACATCGGGCATGCCGAACTTGGCGAACAGCCCCTTCTCCTTGGCGATCATCAGCGGTGCCGCATCGGTGAGGGCAATGAAGCCGAGCTTGGCGCCGGTGACCTCCGGAGTGGCGGTGGCGGCATAGGCACCGGAAGGGAAGAGCTTGCGGGCCGCCATGAACAGGCCCGCCGTCATCGCGCTGCTGACCAGAAAATCGCGGCGCGTCATGTCCTTGAGGGTCGTTCCAGTCCTGATCCGTTTCGTCATCGTCGTCTCCGGTTGGGCGCGGCTTGGGATCCGCGTCGTCGATTGCGTGTTGATCAAAACAAAAAAGCCGCCAGCCAGGTCATCGCGTCCCGGTGACCGGGAGCGCGCATTAACCTGAGCGGCAGCTTTGCCTGTGGCGCCCGCCATTGGACGCCTGTTCCGTGACCCGCGAAGGGCCTGCCTATTTCAAAGCAGGAACCGTGCCAGTTTCGAGAGAGGCGAAAAAGATCAATTAAATCAGTAACCCGCGCCGATCGCGGACGCGCCGGGTCCTATGGCCGGAAGGTCAAAGATTGCTCATTCGGGCAATCGCGCGCACAATTTTTGTGCAATGCACAAGAATGACGCGGAAATGATCAGGCTTCCGCGCGAGCCGATTTCTGGCCGGCAATGTACGCGTCGACCTCGTCCGGATCGAAGATCTGGCCGTCGAAGAAACCGTCCGGACCGAGCACAAGGCCGGCGCCTGTCGCGCCGACCGCGGTGGCAACTTGGAGCGCACCCTCGACTTTCGAATTGGCGCCGGGAAGCGCCACGCCAAGCGGCTTCAGAGCCGAACGGTAGAGGTCGGGCCGGTAGCAGTTGCGGGCGATGGCAAGGTTTTCCGGCGTGTGCGCCACGTGCCCCCAGCGCACCATCTGCGTGTAGAACCACAGCGCATGGCTCTTCCACGGAAAGTTCGCCGCCTTGTCGAAGGGGAGGAAGAAGTCGTCGATGCTCCGCTCCGCGCCGCCGCCCAGTCGGAGATGGCCGGTCAGGATCGGCATCTGCACGGCCGGCGGCAGGCCGAGAAAGCCGGCCTGCGCCATGACGGCAGCCAATTCGCCATGGTTGGCCGGATCCTGGCACCAGCGTGCCGAGTGATGCAGCGCGCGCAGCAGCGCCGCCAAGGCCTCGGGGTTTTCGTCTGCCCAGGCCTTGCGCACGCCGATCACCTTCTCCGGGCTGTTACGCCATATCCGCGCCTTGACGGTGACGATATGCCCGGTGCCGGCGGCAACCGCAGCACTGTTCCAGGGTTCGCCTACGCAGTAGCCGTCGATGCGGCCGGCGGCCAGTGCATCGGCCATGAAGGGCGGCGGCACGATGACGATCTCGATTTCGCGCGTCGGATCGATGCCGCAGGCGGCGAGCCAATAGCGCAATTCGTAATTGTGCCCGGAATGCGGATGCACCACGGCGAAGCGCAGCGGGTCGCCACCGGCCGCAGCGCGCTCGCGAATGAGCGCGCGCAGCGCCGCACCGGCGCGCGCGGGGTCGAGATCGGCTTCGGCGCTGTGCGCCACCATTCCGGCCCACACAGTGTTGGAGACGGTGACGCAATTGCCTCCGAGTCCGAGCGAGAACGGCACGATGGTTTCCGAAGCGAGCGGCGTCAGCCCGAGATTGCAGGCGAGCGGCATCGGTCCCAGCATATGCGCCAGATGGAAGTGACCGATGGCGATGCGGTCGCGGATGTTAGCCCAGGACGTCTCGCGGTGCAGGGTGAGGTCGATGCCTTCTCGTGCGGCAAAGCCAAGCTCACCGGCCGCGACCAGCACGGCGCTGTCGAAAAGCGGCATGAAGCCAGCGGTGATCTGGTGCGCGGCGTCCATGCTCATTCGTCCTCCGCCGGCCCCAGCAACCCGGCGGCAGTCACCAGGCTCTGGGCGATGTCGCCGATCTTGCGGTTCTGGTTCATCGCCGTCTTGCGCAGCAGCGTGTAGGCGGCCTCTTCGGAGAGGCCGCGCGACTTCATCAATATGCCCTTGGCACGATCGATCACCTTACGGCTCTCGAGCTCGCCGCGAACCTCTTCCAGTTCGCGCGCCATGCGCGAAAAAGCGTTGAAGCGGCTGACCGCCATGTCGAGAATGGGTTTGACGCGCTCTTGCCGCAGACCGTCGACGACATAGGCCGAAACGCCGGCATCGACCGCCGCCTCGATCGAGGCCTGGTCCGAGCGGTCGACGAACATGGCGATCGGCCGTTTTACGGCACGCGAAAGCTGGAACATGTTTTCCAGCATGTCGCGATTAGGGTTTTCGAGATCGATGACGATGACATCGGGCTCGATCTCGGCGATCCGCCGCGCAATGCCGGTCACATCATGGATGACGGTGACCCGCTCATGGCCGGCCTCGCGCAACCCCGCCTCGATGATCGCGGCGCGGATGCGGTTTTCGTCGATCACCAGGACGGCGAGTGCGGTTCGAACCATGCCTGCATTGTGACCAAGCGGAGGAATTGTGCAATGCGGTATGGTTGAACAACCCGAGATTCGCTAACCGCGCCGCAGGCGCCTAATCCGCCGCCAGCGCCGTGACCTCGCGGCGGAAGGGCAGTGCGTCGCCAATATCGGCTTCGTCCAGCTCGCGGGCGAAGCGGTGGCCGGCGTAGGTTGCCCAGGCGATCGGACCCGGCGCCTCGGCATCGCCGATGATTTTGATCGAGCGGATGCCGCTATCGGCCCATTCATCCCTCCGCGCCTTCAGCTCGCACCAGACGCGATCGTCCTGTTGGCGCGACGTCACGAGCACGACGGCGTCCGCGGCGATGTCGCGTTGGCTTCCCGTATAGGCACACGCAGTGGCAACCCCACCCGCCACGATGCGGGTCACAATCCGATTCAGCACGATATCGACGCCGAGTTCGGCCAGCCGGCGGTGGATGGCGCCCTGCTCCAGCGTGTTGCGGGTCCAGTCGGACACATAGGCCGACGGTGTCACCAGCGTCACCTTCGCGCCCTGGCGCGCCATCAGCTCGGCCAGAACGCCGCCCATGTAATAGTGATCGTCATCGAACAGCACGACAGTGCCGGTGGGCACATTGCCGCCCATCAGATCGTCCGGCGTATAGACCGGCATGGCCGGGTCCGCCGGCATCGGCACGACATGCGCGCGCGCCACGCCGTCACGGCGCCATGTCGATCCGGTGGCAAGCGCAATGTTCTGAAAGCCGAAGTCCAGTATCTCCTGCGCCGACAATCGGCTTTCGAAATAGACGTCGACATTGGACATCTGGCTGATCTGGTACTGGCGGTAGTCGCGCACGCGTCCCCATGCCGAGAGACCGGGCAAGCGGCATTCGCGCGCCACGCGGCCGCCGAGTTCGGTGCCGGCTTCGGCGATGGCCACCTGATAGCCGCGCAGGCCGAGCGCACGCGCCGCCTCCAGCCCGGTCGGGCCGGCGCCGACGATCAGCACGCTGTCGCTGTCGCCCTTGGCCTGCATGCGTTCGGGATGCCAGCCCTTGCGCCACTCTTCCATGAAGGTCGGGTTCTGCGTGCAGCGCGAGATCGACATGGTCATGTCGCCGGTGATGCAGATGTTGCAGCCGATGCATTCGCGAATGTCCTCGATCCGACCCTCCTCCACCTTCTTCGGCAGGAAGGGATCGGCGATCGACGGGCGCGCGCAACCGATGAAATCGAGCGTACCGGACTTGATCATCTTCACCATCACATCCGGCGAGGTGAAGCGGCCGACACCGACGACCGGCTTGGAGGTCAGCGTCTTGATGCCGGACACCAGGCTCTCCTGCGCGCCCTCCTCCTTGAACCGCGACGGCCCCGAACAATCCTCCCACGCGCCATGCGCCAGGTCCCAGAGGTCTGGCAGGTCGGCGTGCATCTCGATCATGTCGCGCACTTCGGAGTTGGCGAAGCCAAGCTCGCCGATCATCTCGTCCAGCGACAGCCGCAGCGTCAGGCCGCACGTGTCGCCGATGGCATCCCTGCCCTCTTCGATCAACTCACGCATCAACCGCGAGCGGTTTTCCAGCGAGCCGCCATATTCGTCGCTGCGCTGGTTGGTGGCGGTGGACAGGAAGTGCTGGATGATGCCGAAGCCATGCGCGCCGTAGAGGCAGACCAGGTCGAATCCCGCAAGCCTGGCACGCTTGAATGCATTGCGGTGCCAGCGGCGCAGGTCGCGTATATCCTGCTTGTCCATGGCGCGCGCCTGAACCGGATCGTTGGTGAAGGTCCGGATCGGCAAGGCCGATGGCCCGCGCGGCACTTCCTTGGTGTAGAGGTTCGGCCCGTTGATGCCTGAATAGGCCAGCTGGATACCGGCCAGCGCGCCATGCTGGTGCATGGCCTTGGCCATCTTCGCCAGTGCCGGGATATCGGCATCGTCCCACAGCCTGAGCTCGATGAAGGGCGTGATCTCCGAAGTATGGTGCATCTCGGTCTGCTCGGTGAAGATGACGCCCCAGCCGCCTTCCGACTTGATGCGGCGCATCTCGGCTGCGGCCGAAGGGTCGCGGTAGCCGCCGCCATTGCAATGCGGAACCTGGTAGAAGCGGTTCTTGGCGGTCACCGGACCGATCTTCACGGGCTCGAACAAAATGTCGTAGCGCGGATCGCGCATGGAACGTGCCTTCCTGCCAGCGTCGCCTTGCACATGCCCGATCATGGTTTCGAGCCAAGGTGCAAGCCGGCCAGCCCAGTGGGTTGATGCCTTGAGACCATTCATAAATTGCGACAAGCGCCGGGAAACAACAGATTTCTTCTGTGCCGGTTAGGACGCGCCTAATCGCCCGCCGGGATTAGCATCCGCTGAATCCCGGCTGAGCCAAATGCGACTTCAAGGCCGCGGCCGCCCGATGCTAGAAGTGCCGACGGCCAATGAGACACAAGACGCATGGACAGCATCCAGATCCTTGAAAAACTGATCGCGTTCCCGACGGTGAGCCGCGATTCGAACCTCGCCCTCGTCGGCTACGTGGCGGAGCTGCTGGACGCGCATGGCATTGCCAGCCAGATCATCCACAGCGAGGACGGCCACAAGGCCAACCTCTTTGCCACCATCGGACCGGCCGACGCTTCCGGCATCATGCTGTCCGGTCACACCGACGTCGTCCCCGTCGACGGCCAAGCCTGGACGCTGCCGCCCTTCGAGATGACGAGCCGAGACGGCAAGCTTTACGGACGTGGCACAGCCGACATGAAGGGTTTTGTGGCCTGCGCGCTCGCGGCGTGCCTGAAAGCCTCGAAAATGACGCTGCGCACGCCGCTGCATTTGGCACTCTCCTACGACGAGGAGATCGGCTGCATTGGTGTGCGCAGCCTGATCGACATGCTGCAAGCAGCCCCGCAGCGGCCCTTGCTGTGCATCGTCGGCGAGCCCACCGACATGCAGGTGGCGACGGGCCACAAGGGCAAGCTTGCCGCACGCGCGCTCTGCAAAGGCCGCGAAGGCCATTCGGCGCTGGCCCCGTTGGCGCTCAATGCCATCCATCTCGGCTGCGACTTCGTCGCCGCCTTGCGCCGCGAGCAGGATCGGCTGGTGCGCGATGGCGCCCGCGACGGCGACTACGACATTGCCTACACGACCGTCCATGTCGGCAAGATCAACGCCGGCGTGGCGCTGAACATCGTGCCGAACCTCTGCCAGGTCGACTTCGAGATCCGCAATGTCGCGGCCGACGATCCGCACGAGATTCTCGACCGTCTGCGCAAGGAGGCTGCTCATATTGCATCCGAAGCCTCGGCCACCGCCCCCGAGGCGGCGATCGACATAGACATCACCAACACCTATCCCGGCCTGGACACGCCGGCCAGTTCGCAAGCCGTCGCTTTCATCAAATCGCTGACCGGCGCCAACAACACCATCAAGGTTGCCTACGGTACGGAGGGCGGCCTGTTCAGCCGCGATCTCGGCACGCCGACGGTCGTGTGCGGACCGGGATCGATGGCGCAGGGACACAAGCCGGATGAGTTCGTCAGCGTCGAGCAGATGCGCCGCTGCGACGGCATGCTGGAAAAATTGCTGCAGCGGCTTGCCGACCAGCAGTTGGCTTAACCGGGGCTACTTCTGTGGAAGTGCTGCCTGGCCGACAGCCCGCTCGGCGCCGAACACGCCTTGCTCGACGACGAAATGCCGGCAGTGGTCGATGAACGCCTGGACGGTTTGCGTGCGGTGTTCGGAACTGGGCAAGGCGACGCCCATGGTCAGCGGCCGCAGATCGCCGTCCAACGGCACGAAGACCAGCGGCTTGCCGTCCGGCGCCAGCGTGTTGAGCGGCCGCATATTGGCGATGCCGTAGCCGAAGCCGTTGGCCACCATGGAACGCATGACGGCGATGTCGCCGGTGCGCTCGGCAATGTTGGGGCGGATCCCGCGCTGGTGGAATGCAGAAAGGAAATATTCGCGGCTGAACGGCAGGTCGAGCAGCACCATCGGCTCATCGGCCAATTCCTCCGTCGTGATCGACGCCTTTGCCGCGAAGCGATGCCCCGCCGGCAGCATGACATAGGCCGGCACCAGCATCAGCGGCTCGAAGGTCATGTCCTGCGACAGTTCGAGATCGTAGGTCAGTGCAAGATCGATTTCACCGCGCTGCAGCATCTCGAGCAATTGCCCCTGATTGCGCTCGAACTGGCGCACGCGCACATCGGGATAGGCGCGCTCGAACCGCATGCGCAGCGCCGGCAGCACGATCTGCGCAAACGTCAGCAGGCATCCTACCGCCAGCGGACCACGCACCTTTTCGGCAAAGTCGCCGGCGACGTCGTGCAAGGCGTCGGCATCGTTGAGCAGCCGGGCGGCTTCCTTGAGGAAGACGCGGCCGCCGGCCGTGAGCGAGAGACCGTGCGAATGCTTGCGGACAAAAAGCTGGACGCCGAACTCGGTTTCCAGTTGGGCGATGGAAGCCGAAATCGACGGCGGCGAGACATTGACCTGTTCGGCCGCCTTGGCGATGGAGCCGGCTTCGCCCACGGCGACGAAATATTCCAGCTGTCTGAGCGTGAAGCGTAGCGGCATGGCTGGCTATGTTGCCGGTTTGAGGGCTTCGATCAAGCCTAATGCATGTCGCGCAAAAGTGGCCCCGGTTTTGCGCAAACGACATGCATAGAGCAAAGGCCTAAAGCGCATCGCGTGAATCCGTTCAATCGCGATGCGCTTTAGGCGCCCATCAGTACTTGATCCATGTCGTTTTGAGCGCGGTGTATTTGTCGAGCGCATGCAGCGACAGGTCGCGGCCGAAGCCGGATTGCTTGAAACCGCCGAACGGCGTCATCGGGCTCAGCGCGTCGACCGTGTTGACGGAAACCGTGCCGGCATGCAGCCGGCCCGCGATACGATGCGCGCGCGACAGGCTGTCGGTCCACAGCGATGCGGCCAGCCCATAAGGGCTGTCATTGGCGATGCGGATCGCGTCGGCCTCGTCGTCGAAGGCGATGACCGAAAGCACCGGCCCGAAGATCTCGTCGCGGGCAATCGGATCGGCAGGCGCGACATCGTCGAAGATGGTCGGCTGGACAAAGCTGCCGCGCCCGTTGACCGTGACCAGGTCGCCGCCCGCGACCAGGCGCGCGGTTTTCTTGCCGGCCTCGACGAAGCGCATGACGTTGGCGGCGTGGCGACTATCGACCATCGCGCCCATTTTCGAAGCCGGATCGAGCGGATCGCCGGGCTGCGTGACCGCCGCACGTTGCACCAGTTTCTCCACCAGAGCATCCTTGATGCCGCGCTGGACGAGCAGGCGTGAATTGGCGGAACAGACCTCGCCCTGGTTGAAGAAGATGCCGAAGGCCGCCATGTCGGCTGCCGCGTCGAGATCGCCGCAATCGGCAAAGATGAGGTTCGGGCTCTTGCCACCGGTCTCCAGCCAGACCTGCTTCATGTTCGACTGGCCGGAATACTGCAGGAACATCTTGCCCACGGCGGTCGAACCGGTGAAGGCGAGGCAATCCACATCCATATGGCGGCCAAGCGCCTGGCCGGCGGTTTCGCCAAGGCCGGGCACGACATTGAGCACGCCTGCAGGCAGGCCCGCTTCCATTGCCAGTTCCGCCAGAAGCAGGGCCGACAAAGGCGACTGCTCGGCGGGTTTGAGCACCACCGAATTGCCTGCCGCCAGTGCCGGCGCGCACTTCCACGTCGCCATATCGAGCGGGAAATTCCAAGGCACCACCGCGCCGACCACGCCAAGCGGTTCGCGCCGCACCAGCACCAGATCACCTTCGCCGGTCGGCGCCACTTCGCCATAGATCTTGTCGATGGCCTCGCCATACCATTGAAAGATCGCTGCCGAGCCGGGGACGTCGACCGCGGCCGCATCCCTGACCAGTTTGCCCATGTCGAGCGATTCCAGCAGAGCCAGTTCATGCAGGTTTTCGCGCAGCAATTGCGCCAGCCGCAGCAGAACCTCCTTACGGTGCGCCGAGCTGGTCCGCGACCAGACGCCGGTGTTGAAGCTGCGCCGCGCTGCGGCAACCGCCAGATCGATGTCTTCCTCGCCGCAGGACGCCACTTCGGCCAGCACCTCGCCGGTCGCCGGATTGACGCTGGCGAAGGTCCGGCCCGAACGCGCCGCGACCGTCTTGCCGTCGATGAACGCCTTGTCGCGAAAACGGATCGCGGACGCCTTGCCGATCCAGTCCTTGTGGCTGAGCTCGCTCATCGCAGGTGGCCCCTGTCTTGACTATTCGTCGCCCGGCACGCCGTAGCTCGGCGCATCGGATGGGTTTATCGCGCGGGTCACATAGGCATCGAGCTGCGGCTTGTAGAGTTCCCACAGTGTCGCCAGCTGCTCGATCGGGCAATCGTCGGTCCAGTCGCAGCGCAAGTCGGCGACCGGCCACGCAACCTCGCGCACCAGCTTCATGCCGGCGGAATGGACAGGACCAGCCTCGCCGCCGGCTTTCAGCGCGGCGCGCATGGTCGCGATGAGGCGGCCGCCCAAATGCCCTTCCGACGCCAGGAAGGCCTCGACCATGGCTTGCGGAACGCCGTCATGGGCCAGCATGTTGCCGCCGCAGGCGACATTGTCCGCACGCGCCTCCGCCCAGATGCCAAGCGCCTTGGGACCCGAATGGATCGCGGTCGTCCCGGCGACATCGACAGCCAGCACCTGCCGGTATTCGGGATAGGCGCCGGTGCGCTTCAATATGGCAATCGCCTCGGCGGCCGAAGCGCCGCGCGCCAGCAATTCGAGGCCTCGCAGCCCCAGCATTGGATCGGTGACGTTCTGGCTGGCAATGGCGCCGACGCCTGCCTGCGCATAGGCGCAGCGCGCGGCGACAGCAGGCGACGAGGAGGATACTGCGACTCCGAACATGCCGGTGTGGCTGCACCGCGCGACAATGGAAAAGGTCATCGCCGTCAGTCCGGGATAACTGCGGTGCCGTCGATCTCGACCAGCCAGTCCGGCCGCGCCAAGGCCTGTACGACAAGGCCGGTCGAAACCGGATGCACGCCTTTGATGTACTCGCCCATGGTGCGGTAGACGGCCTCGCGATGGCGCAGATCGGTGATGTAGACCACCACCTTGACCAGGTGCTCCATGGTGCCGCCGCACTCCTCGATCAGCTGGCGGATGTTCTGCATGACCTTGTGCGTCTGCTCGACCGGATCGTGGCTTTCGATATTCTTGGCCGTGTCGAGATCCTGCGGGCATTGGCCGCGCAGATAGACGGTCCTGCCGCCCCGCGTAACGACCGCCTGGCACAGATCATTGTCGAGCTTCTGCTCGGGATAGGTGTCCTTGGTGTTGAACTTGCGAATTCTTGTATGCGCCATCTTGGTCTCCGTCAGATCAGGCTCGAGGACATCCGGCTCAGTTGCCGTTCTATGCCACCTTGGTCTCGCGCTTCGCGGACGCATGGTAGGCGAGATACTTGCGCTGCGTGGAAATATGGTCGGCCACATGCTGGGCGTCGTGCCAGACGCCCCAGATGAAGCTCGACCCCCTGCGCGATTGCCACGGCAGTCCGAGGAAATAGATACCGGGCTCGGTCGACACGCCGCGCTGGTGCCTGGGCTTGCCCTTTTCGTCGAACACATCGACCTTCAGCCAGTTGTAGTCGACGGTGAATCCCGTTGCCCAGATGATCGAACCTATCCCGGCTTCCGCCAGGTTCAGCTCGAGCGTGGGATCGGTCATGCATTGCGGGTCCGGTCCGATCTCGCGGGCCGCGGGCTCCTCGGGAAGGTCGAGGCCGTTGCGGGCGACATAGGCGTCGGCCTCGTCCAGCACCGACATGTAGTTCGCATCACCGCGCGCGATATTTTTAGCCAAATCCGGAGCGAAGGTCATGACCCCTTCCTTGTAGGATTCCGTCCGGCCAACCAGCGTCATCCCTTGCGCGGCAAGACGCCGGAAGTCGACCGTCTGGCCGCCGCGCGCGCCGCTGACCGCGATGGTGACATGTTCCGTGCCGGGCGCCGGCGCCTGGGCGTCCCACTTGCCCAGAACCCCCAGCCACCAGCAGAAGTCACGCTCGCGATAGGCCCGCGGAGGCCGATCATGGGGACCGACAGAGAGATAGACGCGCCTTCCCGCGCGATGGAGTTCGTCGGCGATCTGCACTCCTGAAGATCCTGAGCCGACCACCAGAACCGCCCCTTCGGGCATCTGATCCGGATTGCGATAGGCGCTGGAATGTATCTGCATCGCTCCGGCATCCCCGGGGACAACCGCCGGAATGACCGGATGCTGGAAAGCCCCGGTAGCGGCAACCACGCTCCTGGCCTCGATCACGCCATCCGAGGTTTCGACCCGGAAGCCGGGACGGCCGACGAGTCTTTGTACTTTCCTGACCTCCACGCCGCAGCGGATGGGGGCAGCAATCATGTCGGCGTAAGCGACAAAATAATCCGCGACCTTCTCCTTGCCGACAAAGGCGTCGGGACCGGCATCCGGAAATTCCATGCCGGGAAAACGATCATGCCAGGCGGGACCATTGGCAACCAGCGAGTCCCATCTTTCGGTACGCCAGCGTTCGGCGATGCGGCTCCGCTCGAGCACGAGATGCGGCACCCCGCACTTGCTCAGATGCTCGCTCATGGCCAGCCCCGCCTGGCCGCCGCCAACAACAAGCGTGTCTACCGTTTCGACTGGCATTTCAGCGGCCCTTTCTGGCTCTCCCCGGGAGTGTCTGCGGATGCGGCGGAGATCTGATCGTTGGTTTACTGGAGGCACCGGGCAGCGAAAATTATGATTTCATGTGGCAGTGGTTAGCTTGTCCCTAAATGCCGGGAAGCATGGCCGAAGATGTGGAGCGCGGGGCGTGGATCATCACTGTTGAGTCAAAGAAACGGACGGCTCAGAGATAAAGGCTTCTGGCCGCTTTGGACGAGAGCAACTCCTTTGCCGGTCCCTCCTGGGCGACCTTACCCTTGACCAGCACATAGCCGCGATCGGCGATGCCCAGCCCCATTTCGGCATTCTGTTCGATCAACAGGATGGTCGTGCCTTGGCGATGGATCTCCCTTGTGATCTCGAAATACTCGCCGATGAGTTTTGGCGCGAGACCGAGCGACGGCTCGTCCATGATCACCAGTCTGGGTTCGCCGATCAGGGCGCGCGCCAGCGCCACCATCGCCTGTTCGCCGCCGGACAGCGTGCCGGCGACTTGGCGCAAACGCTCATGGATGCGCGGAAACAGCTTGCACATCTTGTCCAGTTGCACCCCGAAATTGGGTCCCCTGCCCGACACCGCATCATAGCCCAGGCGCAAATTCTCCATCACGGTCAGGCCGGGGAACAGCCGGCGCCCTTCGGGAACGAGCCCGACGCCAAGCGACGCGAGGTTTTCCGTGCCGAGCGTCGCCATGTCCCTGCCCATCACCTCGACCTTGCCACGCTGCGCTCGCACGACGCCGCAGACTGTCATGAAGGTTGTCGTCTTGCCGGCGCCGTTCGGCCCCAGCAGGCAGACCAGTTCGCCGGGGCGCACGCTCATCGCCACGCCGCGCAGCATCGGCACCGCGCCATAGGAAGTATCGACATCCCTGAGTTCAAGCATGGGCGACCGCCTTCCCGAGATAGGCTTCCTGGACGCGCGGGTCGGCGCGCACCGCCGCGAAGTCGCCCTCGGCGATCTTGCTGCCATAGTCGATGCAAGTGACATGCTGCGGGAACGCTTCGACCACCCGCATGTCGTGCTCGATCAGGACCACCGACAGAGCAGGGTTTTGTACGCGCAGCCGCGTGATGTCGGCCACCAGTGCGTCGGTTTCCGTGTCGTCCATGCCGACCGAAGGTTCGTCGAGCAGCAAGAGCTTGGGCTGCGATGCGAGCGCGCGGGCAATTTCCAGCCGCCGCCTGTCGGCTTGGGCCAGCGTGCCCGCTGGCCGGTAGCGTTGTTCGAACAAGTCGCCGGAGCCGAGCTTGAGCAGGGTTTCGGCCTTTTCCACGCAGGCCGCCATCTCGCGGCGCGATGCGCCAGGCCTAAACAGCGCGGTCAGCACGCCGGTCCTGGTGCGGGTGTGCATGCCGATGATCACATTGTCGAGGACGCTGAGGTCGGAGAACAGTCGCGACGACTGGAATGTGCGGGCGATGCCGCGGTCGACAACTTCGTAGGACGGGCGGCCGGTGATCTCGGCGCCGTCGAAGGTCACGCGACCGGAGGTTGGCCGGTAGACGCCGGTCACGACATTGAACAGCGTCGACTTGCCGGCGCCGTTCGGGCCGATGACGGCGAGCACCGCGCCCTTGTCGATCGACAGGCTGACATCGTTGAGCGCGACCAGACCGCCGAAGCGCATCGTCAAATTCTCGACCTTGAGAAGCGCGCTCACGGCTCGCCTCCGTAGCGCCGCATGCGTTGCGGGAACAGACCTTGCGGCCGGATCATCAGGAAGCCGATGATGACGACGCCGAAGAACAGCAGGCGGTAGTCGGCGAACGCGCGCAATTTCTCCGGCAGGATGGTCAGCAGGAACGCACCGACGATGACACCGAAAATATTGTCCATGCCGCCGACGATGACCATGGTCATGATGGTGACGGAGACCAGGAAGGTGAAATTGTCGGGAGAAATGTAGGACACGTAGAAGGCGTAGATCGTGCCGGCAAAAGCGGCGAGAAAGGCATCGACCGCGAAGGCCAGCACCTTGAACCACGCCACGTTGATGCCTTGCGCCTTGGCGGCGATCTCGTCGGCGCGCAGCGCGTTCCAGGCCAACCCGATGCGCGAGCCGTGCAGCCGGTGCGCGGTGACGATGGCGACGACGACCAATGCAGCCGACAGATAATAGAAGTTCGCCTGGCTCGGCAGCTTCCAGCCGAAGATCACCAGCGGATCGGCAAAGGAATGGCCGAACAGGCTGGGCGCCGGAATGCCGACCAGTCCGTTCGGTCCGCCGGTCCAACTGAAATTGTTTAGCAATTGCTGGACCACGACACCGAAGGCGATGGTGACAAGCGCCAGATAAGTGTCGCGCGTGCGCATCGACGGGATGCCGATGATGAAACCGAACAAGGTCGCGGCCAGCGCCGCGACCGGCAGCGTCAGCCAGAAGCTGACGCCGAAATTGATCGCCAGCAGCGCCGACACGTAGGCGCCGATGCCGTAGGAAGCGCCGGTGGCGAAGTTCGGGATGTTGGCGCTGCCGAGCTGGAAATTGAGCGCCAGCGCCAGCACGGCATAGAGCTCGGCGACGATCAGCAGATGAAGGATATAGGTGTTCGAACCGACGAAGAACGGAAAGGCCAGGACGATGACCGCCGCAGTGATCATCGCCACGAGCGGAACCCGGGCAAAGCTCGCCAACGCATAGTCGGCGATCCACGGCAGCCTCTCCAGCAGATAGAAACCGAGGCCGAGCAAGGCCAGCAGGCCGACCACCTGCCAGCCGCCGTCGACTCTGAGGATGAGGTACAGGAACGCTGCCCCGATGATTTGCGAGGCGATGGCGAAGACCGTGGCCGCGGCTATGCCCGGCACGTCGGGTGAAGCACGACCCTGCATGCTAGACTTTCTCCATGACGGTGCGCCCAAGCAGGCCGGCGGGGCGGAAGATGAGCACGGCGATGACCAGCAGGAAGACGAAGACCAGCCGGTAGGAAGCGCCGTCCGGCACGAATGTCTGCGCCAGCACTTCGATGCCGGCAATGATCAGTCCGCCCAATATGGCGCCCGGCATCGAGCCGAGGCCGCCGATCACCGCGGCGGAAAAGCCGAGCAGGCCGGCCATGACGCCGAAGTCGAACCGTGTCACGCCGGCATAGCTTGCGAACAGAAGTCCGGCGATGGCGCCGATAGCCGAGGCAATGAAGAATGTCGCACGGAAGACGCGTGCATCGCGGATGCCCATCATGCGCGCTACGACCCGGTCCTCCGAGGCCGCCCGGATGCGCAGTCCGAGCGGGGTCATGCGCAGGAAGACAAACAGCATGGCAACCAGCGCGACGGTCAGCACCACCACCAGCAGCGCGAACCAACTGATGGCAACGCCGGAGATTTCGAAAGCCATGCCCGACACCAGGCGCGGGAAGGCATGCGGGTTCGATCCCTGCGGATAGAGATGGCGGATCAGCTCGCGGATGACGATGCCGAGCGCCACCGTCGCCACCAGCGCCATCATGGCGGGCGCATCGCGGAAGCGCCTGATGACCACCTTGTCGAGCAGGACGCCGATCAAACCGACGGCGAGCACGGCGACCGGAACCGCAAGCACCAGCCAGGCGGGCCCCGAGGCGCCAAGAGCGGTCGCCAGCGCCTGGGCAAGCGCCAGCGTGATGAACGGCGCCGTCATCGCGACATCGCCATGCGAGAAATGAATGACGTTCAAGACACCGAAGATCAGGCTGAATCCGATCGCCAGCAAGGCATAGATGCAGCCAAGGGTTATCCAGTTCACCAGTTGCTGGACAAGCAGTTCCGCCATGCGGTCCGTCTCTCGATTGAAGCCGACAGGTATCAACCGCCATCCCGGGCGGACAGAACGAATCTCCGAACTCACGAGTCACAATTTCCGAATTTCGTCACTGAATACGCGCCCGTACACTGATGATCAGCCGACGATCACGATCGGCCGGGTCGCTACGACGGCGGCAGATAATTCTGTTTGAGGTGGAACCATGCAAAACAGGCGCAGTGCGCTTATCCGCGTATCGTCAATTCTGGCCGGCTCTCTGTTTGCCATCGCCCTGGGCGCCGCCCAGGCGCAGGCCGACCAGATCAAGCTCGGCTTCATCGGGCCGCTCTCCGGCGGCAACGCCCAGCAGGGCCTCGGCGCCCGCAACGGCTTCCTGCTCGCCATCGAGCAGGCCAATGCCAGCGGCTATCCACATCAGGTGGAAGGCGTCGTGCTCGATGACGCCTCCGATCCGGCCGTCGGCGTTTCGGCGGCGCAGAAGCTGGTCAACGATCCCGCGGTGGTCGCGGCAACGGGGCATTGGAACAGCTCGGTCGCGCTGGCGACGATCCCGGTCTTCAACCGCTCGCAGATGCCGTTCATCGTCTGGGGCGCGGTCAGCCCGAAGATCACCGAACAGAACTTCCCGAACGTGACCCGCGTGACGCCGACGCTGGTCAACGAGAACAAGCCGCTGGCCGAAGCCATCGCCAAGCAAGGCAAGATCAAGAAGATCGCCATCATCTCCGACACGACCGACTACGGTGCGGCCAACACTAAATGGTTCGGCGATTTCTTCAAGGCGGCCGGCGGCGAGGTCGTTTCTTCGGATGCCGCGGCTGTCGGCTCGACCGATTTCCGCGCTATGCTGACTACCGCGAAGGCAGCGTCGCCCGACGCGGTCTATTTCGGCGGCGTCGTCACCGAAGCAGCGCTGGTGCGCAGCCAGATGGCCGATCTCGGCATGGGCAATCTGCCGATGTACGGAATTTCAGGCATCTACGACCCGAAATTCATCGAGATCGCGGGAGCTGCCGCCGAGGGCACTATCGCCGGAACTCCGGCCGTCCAGTCGAACCCCAAGCTCGAGGAATTCAACAAGGCCTATGAAACCAAGGCTTATCCCGATCCTGCCGGCTCCTATGCGAAATATGCCTACGAGGCGACGCAGATCCTGCTTCAGGTCATCAAGGAAAAAGGCCTCGACGACAAGGAGGCGCTGAGCAAGGCTATTCGTGATATCCACCACGACGGCATTCTGGGAGACGTCTCGTTCGATGCCAACGGACAGACCAACATGGCCATCGACATCGACATGTTCGTCGTCCGCAGCGGCAAATGGGAGAAGATGTAACTATCTGATCGACGCCGCGCCCGTTCTCAGTGGCGCGGCGTCGATCACCTTCATCGCCGAGCTCGCAAAAAGTCCTGACCGGAGCGCCTGACCATGAATGACGAGGCCGGCCACGGCGCATCTCGAAAGGCCGTCGAGATCAAGGGCGTCTCCAAGGTGTTTGGCACCTATCAGGCGCTGAAGCCTGTTTCCTTCGACATCTACGACAACGAGTTCTTCACGCTGCTCGGCCCGAGCGGCTGCGGCAAGACCACCCTGCTGCGCATGATGGCCGGTTTCGAGCAGCCGACGGCGGGGCAGATTTTCCTGCACGGCTCGGACATACAGGGACTCCCCCCGCATAAGCGGCGGGTCAACACCGTCTTCCAGAGCTACGCCCTGTTTCCGCATATGAGCGTCGAACAGAACATCGGCTTCGGGCTCGAAAACCTCGGCTGGTCAAAGGACCGCCGCGATACGCGCGTCGCCGATATGCTTCGTCTCGTCCATATGGAGGCCTTTGCCGGGCGCAAGCCGCAGCAATTGTCGGGCGGCCAGCGCCAGCGCGTCGCGCTCGCCCGCGCCCTGGCGCCGGAACCGGAAGTGCTGCTGCTCGATGAGCCGCTCTCGGCACTCGACCTGAAGCTGCGCCAGGCCATGCGCGACGAACTGCGCATCCTGCAGCGCAAGACCGGCATCACCTTCGTCTTCGTCACCCACGACCAGGAAGAAGCGCTCGACATGTCGGATCGCATCTGCGTTCTCGGCGATGGCGAGATCCAGCAGCTTGGCACACCCGCGGCGATCTACGAGGAGCCGTCGAACCGCTTCGTCGCCGATTTCATCGGCGAGACCAACTTCCTCGATGCTGACGTGATTGCCGTGGACGGCGAGCAGGCAACCGTGAAAACGCAGCTCGGCATGACCTTGACGGCCTCTCACAAGAAAGCGGTCGCCGGGCAGAAGGCCTTCATCTCGATACGTCCGGAGAAAATCAGCCTGCCCGCCCAGGACAACCCGATCGCTATCGACGGCACGATCATGAGCACCAACTATCTCGGCGGCTACACATACTATCTGATTGAAGCGGGCGGCACCAAGCTGCGCATCTCCAAGCGCAACAGCGTCAGCCGCGGCCAGATGTTCGAAATCGGGCAATCGGTAAAAGTTGGCTTTGCCGCCGAATCCGTGCGGATCCTCGGCGCATGAAGGCACCCACAAAAACTCCTGACTGGAATGTCCTCGGCCTGCTGCCGGCCCATCTCATCATGCTGCTGACGCTGATCATCCCGATCGGTATCATCATCGTGGTGTCGTTCTCGACGCGCGGACCTTACGGCGGGTTCGAATATGTGTTCACCACCGCGCCCTACAAGCAGCTGCTGTTCAACGAAGGCTGGACCGGCGAGCTGGAGTTCAATCCGCAATATCTCATCGTCGTTGCCAGGACGCTGGTCCTGTCGGCCGTGACAACATCGATCTGCCTGCTTCTGAGCTTCCCGGTCGCCTATTTCATCGCGCTGCAGCGGCCGGCGATCAAAGTGCTGCTGATCTATCTCGTCACGCTGCCATTCTGGGTTTCAATGATCGTGCGCGTCTATTCCTGGATCATCATCCTTGGCAAGGATGGTGTCGTCGAAAAGACCCTTCGCGGTCTCGGCCTCGTCGACAACATGGACTCGCTGCTGTTCGGCAACACCGCCATGCTGCTCGGTCTCGTCTACAGCTACATTCCGCTGATGATCCTGCCGATCTTCGCCTCGATCGAAAAGCTCGACCCTGCGCTCTTCGAGGCGTCGCATGATCTCTATGGCAACCGCCTCACCACATTGCGCCGCGTTATCCTACCCCTCACCCGGCCCGGCATGATCGCCGGCGCGATCCTGGTGTTCGTTCCAAGCCTCGGCGCGGTCCTGGAGCCGACCCTGCTCGGCGGCGGCAAGACCATGATGATGGGCAATCTCATCCAGCTGCAGTTCGGTGGCGCCCGCAACTGGCCGCTCGGCGCCGCCATCGCCATCGTGCTGATGGCCGCGGTCATGGTCTTCCTGATTTTCCAGGGTCTGCGCTCGATGCGCACCGAAGGCCTGGAGCGTGCGGCATGAACGCGGACGATGATGTCAGGCGCTATCCGGGCTTCGGTCTCTTCAGCGCGATCTTCTTCGCCTATCTCTATTTGCCCATCGCCGTCGTGGTGTTCTACTCTTTCAATGCGAACCGGATCGTCTCCAATTGGGGCGGCTTCTCATTGCACTGGTACGCCACCGCTTTGTCCAACGCGAACCTGATGACGGCGGTGAAGACCTCCCTGCTCGTTGCCGCGGTCGCTACAGTCGCCTCGACGCTTGTCGCGTTGATGGCGGCATTGGTACTGGTGCGCGGCCGCGATGTCCGGTTCCGCCGGATCTCCGAAGCGGTGGTGAACCTGCCGCTGCTCCTGCCCGAAATCGTCGTTGCTGTCGCCGTCCTGATCCTCTTCTCCGAGATCGGGCTCGCCAACGGAATGGTGAAGCTGATGATCGCCCACACCACTTTCTGCATCCCGTTCGCCTTCCTGCCGATACGCGCGCGCCTACAAGGGATGGACCTCGATCTGGAGGAAGCGGCCCGCGATCTCTATGCCACCGGCTGGGTCGCCTTTCGTCGCGTCACGCTGCCGCTCATCCTGCCCGGTGTGTTCGCCGGCGCCATGCTCGCCTTCGTCATCTCGATGGATGATTTCATCACCAGCAACCTGTTGAATTCCGGCGGCGCCACCACGCTGCCGGTCTACATTTTCTCGCTGATCAAGCAGGGCGTGTCGCCGCAGCTCAACGCAATCTCGACCTTGATCATGATTGTTTCGGTGGTGCTGGCGACCGTGGCCTTCCTGCTTCAGCGACGGCAGTAGCAGCGGCGTAGTTTTTCCTAATCAAGGCATCGGGCAAATCGAATTTATCGAACCCGACGGTTTGTTATCGTCGCCCCTGGGAGAACAACAAACAGGGGAATGACATGACGACCAAAATTGCAGCGCTCGCCATGGCCGGTGCCATGAGCCTCGCCTTTAGCGTGCCCGCTCTCGCCGAGGGCAGCCTGGCCATCTACGCATGGGCGGATTCCATCTCGCCCGAGATGGTCACGAAATTCGAGAAGGAAACCGGCATAAAGGTCACGGTCGACGCCTTCTCATCCAACGAGGACCTGCTGACCAAGCTGCAGGCCGGCTCGTCGGGCTACGACATCGTCACGCCTTCGCAGCACTTCGTGAAGATCATGATCGATAGCGGGCTGCTCGAGGATTTCGGCGCCAGCTCGATGGCTGCCTACAGCCAAGTCCTGCCGGATTGGCAGAAACCGTGGTGGGATGCGACAGGCAATCATTCGATCCCGCTCGCCTTCGGCAATGCCGGCTACACCGTCAACCGCGACCTCTACAAAGGCCCGGTCGACAGCTGGAAGACCTATTTCGAGCCACCGGCGGAGCTGCGCGGCAAGATCGCCAGCCTGGCGCAGCCCGACGAAGTCATTCCGGCAGCGGAAAACTATCTCGGCATCAAATATTGCAGCGAAGACCCGCAGGAGATGAAGCGCGTGCTCGACCTCTTGCTGGCGCAGAAGCCATTCGTGGCGGCCTATTCCAGCGACAACATCGAAAACCGCATCGGCAGCGGCGAGGTTGCCGCCCATTTCTGGTGGGACGGCAACACCATGAGGCTTCGCCGCAACGACAAGGCCAATGTCGAATACGCGATGCCGAAAGAAGGTCTGGTCGGCTGGCTGGATTCCTATGTCGTGCCGAAGGGCGCGGCCAATATCGAGAACGCCAAGAAGTTCATCGATTTCATGACCCAGATCGACAACGCGACGGCGCAGTACAATTATTACGGCCACTCTTCGCCGGTGAAGATCGACGAGAGCAAGGCGCTCTACAACAAGGAGAACGCTCCGGAGCTGTTCCCGACCGTTCCCGTCAAGATGGGCCAGGCCTGCTCGCCGGCGGCGCAGGAACTCGTCACCAAGGTCTGGACGCAGCTTCTGCAGTGAGCCGCTCAGCCGGGGCGCGCGCCGCCCCGGCATCTCCATTCTCAAAGGGGCTGGCCATGCAGACCGAAAATCTTGACTACGACTACATCGTCATCGGCGCAGGCTCGGCCGGTTGCGTCCTTGCCAATCGCCTGAGCGCCAACCCGTCCCACAAAGTGTGCCTGATCGAAGCCGGCGGCAGCGACAGCGGCCTGCGGGTCAAGGTGCCTGCCGGCATCCTCTCGCTCTACGGCAATCCGAACTATGACTACTGCTATGTCGGCGTGCCTCAGCCCAACCTCAAGGGCCGTAGGATTCCGGTCAATCGCGGCAAGGCATTGGGCGGCTCCAGTTCGATCAACTCGATGGTCTACATCAGGGGCGCCGCGCAGGACTATGACGAGTGGTCGCGACTCGGCTGCGCAGGCTGGGCATTCAGCGACGTGCTTCCCGTCTTCAAGAAGCTCGAGCGCAACCTGCTTGGCCAAGACCCGCACTACCACGGTACAGGCGGGGAACTGCTGGTCGACAAGCCGCGCGATCCGAATGTGCTGTCGTCGATGTTCGTCAAGGCCGGCAACAATGCCGGTCTTCCGGCCAACAGCGACTTCAATGCCGAAAGCCAGTTCGGCCTCGGCATCTACAATGTCACCCAGGATCGCGGCCAGCGCTTCAGCAGTTTCACCGCCTTCATGCGCCCGGTGCTCGATCGCAAGAATCTCACAATCCTCAGCGAATGCGAAGTGATCGACCTCGATATAGCCCAGGGGCGCGCGACAGGGGTACGGGTGCGGCACAAGGGCGAGCAGAAGACGCTGTCGGCCCGCCGCGAAATCGTGCTTTCGGCCGGGGCCATCAATTCACCGAAGATCCTGCTGGCGTCCGGCATCGGCGCAGCCGCCGAGTTGCAGGCGATCGGCATAAAGCCGGTTGTCGATCTGCCGGGCGTGGGCAAGAACCTTCAGGACCATATCGACGGCATGATCACGGTCCGCTCCTCGAGCACGAAGACGCTCGGCCTGTCGCTGCCCAACTTGCCCCGCGTGCTGGCTGCGCCCTTTCAGTATTTTGCCGGCCGCAAGGGCATGCTGACCACGAACTATGTCGAGGCCGGCGGCTTTGCCAGGACGAAGTATGCGGATGGCATTCCCGACATTCAGTTCCACTTCGTGCCCGGCTATCGCAGCCATCGCGGCAGGCTGGTGGAATACGGCCATGGCTACGCAATCCACACCTGCGTGCTCAGGCCCAAAAGCGTCGGCGAACTCAAACTGTCAGGCCAGGCATCGAACCGGGATGTGCTGATCGATCATCGCTTCTTCTCGAACGACGAGGACGCCAGGGTGTTGGTCGAAGGCATCAAGATCGCGCGTCAAATCTTTGCCGCATCCGAGTTCGACCCGATCAGGGGGACGGAGATGCTGCCGGGCAAGGGTGTTCGCAGCGATGACGAGATCCTCGCCTATTTGCGTGCCGAAGCGCTCACCGTCTATCATCCGGTGGGGACGTGCAAGATGGGGACCGACGCGATGGCCGTCGTCGACCCGGCAACGCTCAAGGTGCGCGGCATCGGTGGCTTGCGGGTCGCGGATGCGTCCGTGATGCCGAAGCTGATCGGCGGCAACACCAATGCCCCCAGCATGATGATCGGGCAGCGGGCAGCGGAGATGATCCTGGGCCGGGGATAATTTCTGTAGCGCAACTTCAGGAAAGGCATGCAGCGGCCTTCCGTCAGTAGCTGCGCCAAAACAATGAGTTGGAACGGTTCAGTGAATCAAACATTGAACCGCTACCTTTTGCAGCTGGGCTGCGGCGGGCACGCGCCATCGAATTCAAGCGGCTTGATCGTCCCGCTCATCCGCCTCGCCGTTGATCTCGCGCAGCAGCCTTTCGATGTCGGCCTTCGCGAACCGCTGGCGAAATCGACGGTCGAAGGTCGTGAAGATGCCGACGAAGGAGTTGGCGCAGTGCTCCAGCATCGTGTCCGCCTCCTGCGCGGAGATGCCGAGTTGCCCTTGCAGAAAGACGATGAACTTTCGCCGTGCGTCTGGGTTCTGAAGCACGACCTTGGCAAGGCCGCCGAGATCGCGGTTGGCATCAATGCAACGGGACGCAAACAAATTGCGCTGCGTGCGCCACACAACGCAAGTTTGAATTAAACCCAGCAGCCGATGAACGGCATCGGTCTGGACATCTCGTTCTATTTGCTCGGCGGTGGAGTGACATGTCATGCTTGTGGTGACATCTCATGCTGGCGGTGCCTTCGGTGGGTCCGCAATTCTGGTGAGGCCTGCTTGCACGTCCTGCATTGTTCCCTAGGGTCTGGCGACTGACGATGGAGGTCCCCGACGAGAAAGTCGATTGCATCGTCATCGGCGCCGGCGTCGTCGGCCTGGCGATTGCGCGGCAGCTGGCGCTCGATGGACGCGAAGTTCTTGTCGTGGAGGCCGAGGACAGCCCCGGGCTGGGCACGTCGAGCCGCAACAGCGAGGTCATCCATGCCGGCATCTACTATCCGAAGGGCAGCCTGAAAGCGCAGCTATGCGTCGAAGGAAAGAACGCGCTTTACCGCTATTGCGAAGCGCGCGGGATTCCGCACAAACGCATCGGCAAGCTGATCGTCGCCGCCAGCGACGCGGAATTGCCGATTCTGGAGGGGATCCGGACCAAGGCTGCGGACAATGGTGTTGCGGACCTGGAGATGCTCAGCCGCTCGGATGTGGAACGCCTTGAGCCTGAACTGGACGTTGCCGGCGCGCTTTTGTCCCCAAGCACGGGGATCGTCGACAGCCGCGCGCTGATGCTGGGGCTACAGGGCGATGCCGAGAATGCCGGTGCCACCTTTGCGTTTCGCGCGCCGGTTCTCGGCGGGAGCGTCGACGAAACGGGCTGCGAGCTCCAGTTTGGCGGCGATATGGAAGGCTATAGGATCGCCGCAAATCTGGTCATCAATGCGGCCGGATTGTCAGCCCATCTCGTTGCCCGAAGCCTCGCGGGCGGGCATGGCGGCAAAATCCCAGATGTCACCTACGTCAAAGGCAATTATTTTGCGCTTGGACGCCGCCCGTCCTTCAACCATCTTGTTTATCCGGTTCCGGAACCAGGCGGCCTCGGAGTTCACCTGACGCTGGATATGGGCGGATCGGTTCGTTTCGGGCCGGACGTCGAGCCCGTCGATGAGGTCGGCTACGCGGTCGACCCAACTCGGGCCACGCCATTTTACGCGGCCATCCGACGCTATTGGCCGGGGCTGAGGGACGGGGAACTGGAGCCGAGCTATTGCGGGCTGCGGCCTAAAACGAACGGGTTGCAGTTCGGCGATTTCGACATTCTGGCAGATTCGTCCGGACGGCTGATCAGTCTTTTCGGAATCGAGTCACCTGGCCTGACAAGTGCGCTCGCCCTGTCGGATAGGGTTGTCCAACTAGTCAGAACGACGAACTCGTCTTGCCTTAGCCTTTGACCGCTCCAGCGGTCATGGATCCTGATATCTGCCGATACATCACAAGACCCAGCAAGGCCGGCGGCAAGGCGCCCAGCATCATGACCGCGGAAGCGGTTCCCCATTTTACGCCGCCGCCGCTTGCGGCGAAAAAAAACGATGCGCCGACCGTCATCGGGACGGCACGGCTGGTTGTCAGCATGAGGCCGAAGAGGAACTCGTTCCAGGCAGTGATGAAGCCGAAAATGAAGGTTGTGACGAGCGCCGGTCGGATGACGGGCCGGACGATCATCATCATCACCTGCAAGGAACTTGCGCCATCGACTTTCGCCGCCTCGTCGAGACCGGTACATCTGAAATCGCGTTCACCAGGATGACGAGCGCAAGCGGCGCGTTGACGATGGTCAGGATGAGCCCGAGCCCGATCCGCGTATCGAGCAGGCCCAGCCACTGGTACATCATGTAAAGCGGGATCGCGAAGATGATCAGCGGCACGGCGCGAAGGTTGATGACGATCGGCAGGACCAAGCGCTTTCCCGCCTCGCTACGCGCGATCGCATAGGCAGCCGGGAACGCGAGCGCGATCGCAAGGCCGGTTCCAATCAGCGCCGCCACGGTGCTGTTCAGCAGATAGGCATAGATGTTGAAGCGGCTGGTCTGCGTCAGGACCTCCAGATAGTTGTCGAGCGTCGGCTGGCTGATCCACAAACCGGGGTTCGTCGAAAGCTCGCGCTGGCTTTTGAGCGATGTGATCAGCGTCACGATAATGGGGAAATTCATCGCCAGCACGGCGATGGCAAAAACGATCCAGCGTAGTGCCCTGACCATCGTCAAAGCTTCCTGCGGCCGGCAAGCCGGTTAAGGCCGTGGAGAACGATGAACGAAGCCAGGAACAGCACAACCGAGGCGGCGACCGCCTTGCCGATAGCCCCTTCCTTGAAGAAAGCCTGATAGATGTAGATCGACAAGGACGTCGTTGAACCGCCAGCGCCACTGCCGGTCAGTGCGTAGACATTGTCGAACACCCTGAAACCGTCGATGAAACGGATGAAAAACGCGATGACCAGCGTCGGCTTCATCAACGGCAGGTCGATCCAGCGGACGATCTCAAACTGTGATGCGCCATCGAGCGAGGAGGCTTCGCGCACGTCGAGCGGTATGGCCGAATAGGCCATGTAGAAGAGCAGGAAGGCGAAAGGCGTCCATTGCAGCGTCTCCACGACGACAAGGGTGCGGAAGGCATTGTCGATGTCGAGGAAGGCCGGGCTGTCGCCGAACCATTCGAAGAGATAGTAGGGGACGGGGCCCGCGAATTCATGCAGCACCAGCCGGTACATGAGACCGACCATGGCCGGCGCGACCATCAGCGGCAGCATCAACGGCGCCATCAGGACTGGACGCTTGCTCAGAAGCGGCGCCAGGAAGATGGCAAGGAAAAGGCCGATCAGACATTCCGCCGATGCGGTAAGAATACCGAAGCGCAGAGAGAACCAGGCCGAGCTCCAGAATTCGCGGTCGTTCAACACCGCGACATAGTTACCGAAACCGCTCAACACCGGACTGCGCAACGTCTCGAATGTGACGGTCGAAACGGAATAGATCAGATTGACGATCGCCGGAAAGCCGAGAAACAGAAGCAGGAAGCCGACCAGCGGCGTCAGATACTTCCTGCCTTCGGCACGTGTCACAAGGGCCATGTCGATCCGCCAAACGCGCCGGATACCGGGCCTCGGCCCGGCGTCCGGCCAATAATTTATTTCTTCAGAAGGTCCTGCATGCCCGCCTTGGTGTGGGCGAGCGCATCCTCGAGGCTCTGCTGGCCGGACCAGTAGCCGGTGAACTCCTTTGCCTGCAGCTCATAAACCGGGAGCGCACTCGCGGACGTCGCTCCGGTCATGACATAGCCGTACTTGCTGGCGAATTCGCCGAGCTTGACGAGGTCGGGACGTTCCTTCGCAACCTTGCCGACGACATCGGGAGACAATGCCGGCGAACCGCCGCTGCGCGCATAGAGCAAGGCCGCATCCTCGGTGGCGAGCCACTTCAGGAACTTGACGGCGCCTTCCTTGTTCTTGGCGTTCTTGTTGAGGCCCAAACCAAGGCCGTGGATATGATCGGCGCGTCCGTCGGGACCTGCCGGCGGCGCGATGATCCCGGTCACCTCGGCGACGGCCGGGGATTTTTCGGTGCTGGTCAGATCCGCCGCCGCGGCGTTCCACTGGAGCGCTGTCGCGGCCTGGCCGGATGCGAAGGCCGCGTTGGTTTCCGCATATTCGTAGCTCAGCGAATCCTTGGGCGACGACCCGGCATCATAGAGCTTCTTGTAGAGCTCGAGGCCTGTCCTGTAGGCATCGGAATCCACCGTGACATTGCCGTCCTTGTCCATCCAGTCGCCGCCGTAGGCGCGCGGCAGCGACTGGAAGACCATCATGTTGAACAGCAGGTTCTTCATCTGCAGGACCGTGCCGTAGCGCACCGGGCTGTCGGGGTTCACCCGCTTGGTGAAATAGAGGGCGGTGGCCCCCCAGTCGTCCCAGGTCCAGCTGTCCGGGTCTTTCGGCTGCAGCGGCTTGCCGAGATACTTCTGGGCGATTTCACCATAGGTCTTCCTGGCGGCGTCATCCCTGATCAAGGCGTCGATGAGATCCTTGCGGTAGTACATGAAGTGCAACGAAAGGTCTGTCGGCACGCCGTATTGCTTGCCGTCGAACTGCATCGTCTTGAGAACGGATTCGCCGAAAACCTTGGCCGCGTCCGCGCCAAGATCGATCGGCTCCATATAGGGCGCGTAGCGACCGAGCGAGTAGGTGGCGACGAGGTTCACGTCGAAGGCACTGGATCCGGCCGCCATGTCGGCCTGCAGCTTGTCGTAAAAGCCTTCGCGGTTGAAGAACAGCAACTCCACCTTGTCGGCATCACTGGCCTGCGTGTTGTAGGTTTCCACGGTTGCCCGCAGTGCGGTTTCCTCGGAGCCGCCAGGCCAGCCGAGCACGGTCACGGTTGCGTTGGCAGAGGTCGGCAAAGCCGTCCCCGCAAGGAGGGTGGCCATAAGCGCAAAAGACGTCCTGCTCAATTTCATGATCGTTCCCTTCTTTTTTGATGATTTTTGCATGACATGATCGGGCGCGCCGTTACCTTGCCCATTCGGCAAGATCGGCAACACCGATGACGCCGGCGTGGCCTCCGAGCTTCGCCGCTACGAGATCGGGGGAAAGGCGCGGCGGGACCTCGCTCAGATGTGCGCGCACCCGGTCGAGATAGCCTTCTGCAAGACCGATGCTGCCGCCGATGACGATCAATTTGGGATCGAACATCATCTGAATGTCCCGGCACAGCGTCGCGACCCGCGAGGCGCTCTGCGAGACGATGGCGCCGGCCCAGGCCTCGCCCTTCAGCGCACGCCTGAACACATCGACGGCATCGGCCTTGAAGCCGGCCTTGAGGGCTTGCGAAGCGATCCAGCGGCCGGAGGTGCCGTCCTCGAGCGGAGCCCGGTCTTCAGACAGACTACGGATCAGACCGAAGTGACCGGCAAGACCGGACAGCAATCGGCCGTTGCAAACGATGCCGCCGCCAATTCCGGTCGAGATGGTTAGAAAGACGATGTCGCGACCTTGCCCGGCGCCGAATTTGTATTCGCCCCAGGCAGCTGCCTGGGCATCGTTGACCGCACAGACCGGCTTGCCGAAAACAGAGGACGCCCTTTCGACCAGCGGGTAGCCGTCGGGAATGCCGAGGGTTGCCGGATTCAACGCCGACCAGCGTCCATCCTCTACCAATCCGGTCACCGCAATGCCGATACGACTGAAGCGGCTCGACCAGGCCGACGTGCTTTGCGCCAAGGATGCAAGCCAGGCGTCGGGTCCAGCCTCTCGCGCGGTCGGCACGATCATGTCCTCGATCACCTTGCCGCCGCTGACCAGCGCGGCCATGGTCTTGGTTCCCCCGATGTCGATGCCCAGAACGGTTGGGCCCAGGACACTTGTGCCAAGGGCGGTTTGCGCGCCCCTCGCCACATAGGCGTCGGAAAGCGCCTGATGGAACCATGAGGTGACGTGCTCGGTACGGGTGATCGCCGAGCCGACAACCACGGCACAGGCGCCGGCGCGCGCGGCGGCAGCCGCCTGCTCAGGCGACCGGATACGCCCTTCAGCAATGACGTAGGGGGTCAGGGTTCGCATTTGAGCAATGAGGGCGATGTCCGGATCCTCCGGCTCCGGCCCACCGACATAGCCGGAAAGCGTCGTGCCGACGAAATCGACACCCGCGGCAAGGGCCCGGCGCGCATCGTCAAGGCAAGAGCAATCGGCCATGGTCAGCTTGTTCCTGGCCTTGACGGCTTTCACAAGCGCTTCGACAGGAACGGGACGGACACGGTCCGTCGCATCGAAAGCGATGATATCGGCGCCCGCCTCTGCCAAGGCCTCGATATCGGCCAGATAGGGTGTGATGCGCACCGGGCTGTCGGTGAGATCCCGCTTGACGATACCGATGATCGGCACGCGGACGGCCAGGCGTGCGGCCGCGACATAGAACACGGATTCGATGCGCAGGGCCTTGGCTCCGGCTTCAACAGCGGCCCTGGCAAAGCCTGTCACGAATTGCGCACTATCCATCGGGCCGCCGGGAACCGGCTGGCAGGACACGATGAGACTGTTGGTGATGTCTTCCCGCTGCACGTCGGCACTCCCTGTCGCCATCACGATAAATGGAAAATACCAGATTACAACCAGTTCATAACTGGTATTATCTTTGCAGCTCGAAGACGAAATCGTAGACGTCGCCCTTGTATCGTGTCTCGCAGTATTCCACGATTTGTCCGTCGGCGAGAAAGCAGCGGCGCTCGGTCATCAGCAGCGGTGCGCCCGGCTCGCAATGAAGATGTTTCGCATCCTCCAGCGACGCGCCGCGCGAGCGCATGCGCTGGACTGCCCTCTGAGGCAGGAAGCCGCGTGCATCAAGCGCTTCATAAAGGGAATCCTGAACCATCTCGGGCGAAGGAAGGAAGCGAACCGGCACGGCCGAGACCTCGACGGCGATCGGCGCGCCATCGGCCGTCCTCACACGACGCATGCGAACTACATTGGTATTGCCTGCAATACCCAAGGCCATCATTTCGGCTGGGGATGGGCGGCTTATCTGCTTGGAAAGCCATAGACATCCAGGCTTCAGGCCGCGCGCCAGAATGTCCTCCGAAAAGCTCGTCAGCGTCGAAAGCGATTTCTCGACCCGCGACCCGATCTCGGTTTTGGAACCGTGCCGGCGATTGAGCTGCCCTTCCTCTTCGAGCAGCGCCAGGGCCTTTCTCACAGTGACTCGCGAGATCGACAGGGCTTCCGCCAGAACCCGCTCGCCTGGCAGAACCGCGCCGGCCTTCAATGCATTGGAGCGGATCGCTGCCTCGATCGCCGATTTCAACCGCCTGTAAAGCGGCACATCGGACGCTGTCGCTTCCATTTCCCGACTGACAAGCCCGATCAGGTTCACGGTTGTCATTGCCTTTCCTCCGCGCGAGAAGCACCCTGGATCGGAACATTCCTGACTGGACCTATACTGGTATTACCAATCCGGTGCAAACGGCCAGCGGACGGTGCTTCGTCCGCGCCCCCGGCCCACCACGATCCCTCAGCGAACCCGCGGTGACAACTTCATGGAGATGCGATCGCAGGCCGCGCGCAGGACCTCCAGAGTAAAGGCATGGCGGCTTTCACGCGTATGGCGATTGATATAGGCGACGATAATGGAGGCGACGGCGCTGCCGTCCGGTCCGATGACCGGACAGCAGATATCGGTGATGCCGACGAAGTCGCGGCTTTCGCGCATCCAGTAGCCGTCCGCGCGGATGATCCGAAGCTGCTTTTCCAGCGCGTCACGATCCAGCGGCGCCGGGGAGTGCGCCTCACTTTCATCGATCATCCGCGCCGCGACCTTTGACGGCTGGAAGGCAAGTATCACATGGCCGGAGGTCGCGTCGGTGGCCAGGCGGCCGTATCCAAGACGTAGCGTGAACGCCATGTCCTCGCCCCCGGGAACGGCCGCGGTTACGACGGTCAAGCCGTGATTGAAGACGACCAGGTGCGGCGACTGATTTGAGTCCCCCGCAATCCGCGTCAGTTCGGGCATGGCGGCGGACATGAGATCCTGAGCGCTCGGCGTGTGCAGCCCCAGCTTGAAAAGCTTGTCGGTCAACGAATAGGCGTCGGTCTCGGCGTTGCGCTCGATGTATTGACGTTCCTGCAGCGCGATCAGCATTCGGAATATCTCATTCTTCGAACGGCCGAGGCCTTCCGCGATCTCCTTCATCGTCAAGGGTGCCCGCGCTTCCGCCAGCAGTTCCAGAACATCCAGGCCCTTGCTCAGCGCCGGGGCCGAATAGGTCGGTTTGCCACTCTCTTTTGCGTCATCTGACATTCGAAGAATCCCCGGTGGTCCGCGCACGATAGAGATAAGAAATCGGAATTGCCATTGGTTTTATATCCAAACTTGACACCATATATAAAACTGACATGATGGCCGGACAATGAATTCGAGGCCGACCCGATGACCGTACCGAGACCTGCAAACACTGTGCGCGCAACCATCGCTCCCCGGAACAACAGTGTTTACACGTCGGTCGATTTCGATCGCGAGGGCAAGCAGATCGGCTTCTTCCATGTGCCCCAATCGCCGCACGACGATGCCTGGGGCACGGTCCGCGTTCCGCTCGCCGTCATCAAGAACGGAGACGGTCCGACGGTCCTGATCGAGGGCGGCAACCACGGCGATGAATATGAGGGGCCGATCGCGCTCGGCGAGCTTCTGCGCGAGATCGATTCACGGGATATTGCCGGTCGCATCATTGCGATTCCGGCCATCAACATTCGGGCTGTCGAGGCCGGCACCCGCACCTCCCCGGTCGACGGGTTGAATTTCAACCGCAGTTTCCCGGGCGATTTCAACGGCACGCTGACAAGCCAGATCGCGGCCTATGTGCATGACATCCTGTTTCCGAAGGCCGACTACTTCCTGGATCTCCATTCCGGCGGTTCGTCCCTGATGATCTTGCCGAGCGCGATCATTGAGCCATCCCCGACCGCGCAAGGGCATCGCAAGAACATCAGGGCGACGCTCGCCTTCGGGGCGCCGACCGTTGTCATGGTCGACAATCTCGGTGAAACCCGGACTTCGACCGCGTCCGCCAACCACCAGGGGCTGATCGTTATCGGCAGTGAGATGGCCGGCGGCGGCCTTGTCAGTCCGGATGCGCTGGCCATCTGCCGCAGGGGCATCCGCAATGTGCTGAAACATGCAGGCGTCCTGAAAGGCGCGCCTGACATCGCCCCTGGCGCCAACGCGCGCGTGCTCAAGGTGCCCGGAAGCGAAGGCTATCTGCTTTCCGAGGAGGACGGTGTCTTCGAGCCCTTGAGCCCGCTCGGCAGTGCCGTCAGCAAAGGCGACCTTGCCGGACGCATTCACTTCCTCCACACGCCGTCACGCGCGCCCATCGATCTCCTTCACCCCGTCGACGGCATCGTTTTCGCCAAGCGTCAGCCCGGCCGCGTGCGTCCGGGGAATTGCTGCTTCGTGCTTGCCAACGAATATCCGGAGGCACTGACCGATGAGCCATGAGGACATCATTGCGGCTGCCCGGCGCATTGCCCCCTTCATACGGCGCACCCCGGTCGTCAAGCTCGACCATGCCATGGGCGCAAACCTTCAAAATGATGTCTATCTGAAACTGGAATGCCTCCAGGTAAGCGGCTCCTTCAAGATTCGGGGCGCCACGAACCGGGTTAAAACGCTCGAGCCAAGCCGGATCGAAAACGGACTGATCGCCGCATCCGGTGGCAATCACGGCCTGGCCACCGCCTATGTGGCTGCCCAGGCCGGCGTTCCCGCCACCATTTACCTGCCGAACAATGCAAGCCCGCTGAAGGCGGAAAAGCTGCGCAAATGGGGCGCTGACGTTCGCTTCGCAGGCAATGTCTGGGATGAAGCGCATGAGGCGGCATCGGCCGAGGCAAAGGCGCGCGGCGCCTTCTACATGCATCCATTCGCCGATGCGCAGATCGTGTCCGGTCAGGGAACCGTGGCGCTGGAGATGGTCGAACAGATTCCCGATGCCGACATCTATATCGTCGCGATCGGCGGTGGCGGCCTTATCAGTGGCATGTCCGAAGTCCTGAAGCACGTCAAACCTGAAGCCAGGATCATCGGTGTCGAGCCGACCGGTTCACCGACCCTTCACGCCTCCCTGGCTGCCGGCCGTGTCGTTCGCTTGCCCGAGATAACGACGAAGGTGGCGACCATGGCCTGCGGCCGCACGGATGAAAGCATCTACGCGATCGTCGCCAAGCACGTCGACGATATCGTCCTTGTCGAGGATGCGGACATGCAGAAGGCCGCTGAATTGCTCTGGTTCGAATTCGGCATCGCCGCCGACCTCAGCGGCGCGGCATCGCTGGCCGCGTTGACGAGCGGAGCTTTCAAGCCACCGCGCGGCGCCCGCATCGCCGGACTTGTCTGCGGCGCCGGTGTCGAGGGCCTGAATGGCTGAGGTCGAGCAAGGCCGGTCCACGCAGGGCGCGGCCCTGACATGGATACGGCACGAGTGCCGCGGAATACCGCCGGAATGCCTGTCGCTGGGACGGTCGTCGTGCGGGACATGAAAAAGAGGCGAAGAATCGCCCTGTCGCAACAAGAGGAGAACTGAAACATGCGCCTTTCCTTGAAAGCATCCATTGCTCTGCTCGCACTCGCCACCGCGACGCCCTCGCTTGCCGCGGAAAAGGTTCTTGGGCTTGCGGCAATCGACCTGCAGAATTCCTTCTTTGTCCGCATGAAGGAAGCGGGCGACGTGGCTGCCGCCGACTATGGGGTGAAATCCACCTGGCAGAGCGCCGAGGGCAGTCTGGAAAAACAGGTCAGCATCATCGAGAATTTCATCAATCAGGGCGTCAGCGCGATCCTGATCGATCCGATCGACAAGAACGCGGTCATTCCGGTCATCCAGAAAGCCACCGCCGCCGGCATTCCGGTGATCACCATGGGCAACAAGGTCGAGGCCGGCTCGAACTACTCGACGCTCTATCCGGACTACGACAACATGTCGATGGTTGCCCGCGCGCTCGGCAAGTCGCTTGGCGGCAAGGGCGAAGTCGCCCTGCTCGTCGGTTCGCGTGGTAACTTCGTGTCCGACACGCGCGAAAAAGGCTTTGTCGAAACCCTGAAAAAGGAGTTTCCGGATATCAAGGTTGTCGGCATCGAGCCGACCGGCTGGGACGCAGCCAAGGCAACCAATGCCGCCCAGACCTGGCTCACCACCTATCCGGATCTGAAGGCCATCGGCTGCATCTCCGACAGCCTTTGCCTGGCCGCCGATTCCGTTGCCAGCTCGATGGGAACCCAGCTGCTCTACGGCGGCTATGACGGCGACGCCGAGATGAAGCCGCTGATCGACGACGGCAAGATGGTGATGGACGTGCTGACCGGCGCCTATCGTGTCGGCTACTGGAACATCGCCGTTGCCGCTCGCCTGGCCAACGGCGAAAAGCTGCCGCAGGATCTCTACATGCCGACCTATTTCGTGACCTCGGATGCGACGGCGGCAAAGCTCAAGGCGGATGGCCTCACCTTCGAATACATCAACACCGACAAGGAGGCGGTGGAAGCCAAGAACTATACCGAGCAACTCGGTCCCAAGGTTCCGGCGACCGCCATGACCCTGGCAAAGTAACAGCCTAAAGCGGCTCAAGCGCCGGATGACATATCATCCGGCGTCCCCTTTTCCTGACGATCGCCGTCGCCGCTTCCGTGGTGACCGCGCATGATGCTCGATAAGAGGACCGACCCATGTTCCAGTCCTGGACCTCTCCGTTACTGCGGCGCAACGAACCGGTTCTCATCGCGGTGCTGCTGGTCGCCATCGCCGTCTTCGGCTGGATCGATCCGCGTTTTCTGTCGACCGGCAATCTTGTCAGTATCGCGCAGCAGAGTGCGGTCATCGCCCTCATCTCTTTTGCCATGACGGCCGTGATCATAGCGCGCGGCATTGATATTTCCGTCGGCAGCAATCTTGCCTGTTCCGGCATCGCCGCGGGCCTTGCCTACACGGCAACCGGCTCGGCGAGCTTGAGCCTTCTCGCCGCGATCGGTGGCGGTGCCGCAATCGGTCTGCTCAATGGAGCGCTGATCGGCTTTGCCGGCATCTCCCCATTCATCGCAACGCTCGCCACCATGGCGTTTGCGCGCGGCCTGGCGCTCAGTCTCTCCGGCGCATCGAGCATCGCGGTCGCCGATCCGGTCCTGCTTTTCGCGGGACGCGAGACGATCGGCCTCCTGCCGGTCTCCGTCATCATCGCCGCCATCTGCCTGGGCCTCTGGTGGTTCGTGCTCAATCGCACGGTGTACGGGCGCTGGATCTATGCGGTCGGCGGCAATGCGGGAGCAGCGCGGGCCTCACTGGTTCCCGTCGACCTCGTGCGCATCTCCGTCTACCTGATTGCCGGCGCAACGGCCGGGCTCGGCGCGATCCTCACCATCGGCCGCCTTGGTTCGGCACAGCCGCTTGCCGGCACCGGGCTTGAATTTACAGCCATCACAGCCGCCATCATCGGCGGCACGAAACTGTCCGGCGGCCAGGGCTCCATCTGGGGAACGGCGATCGGGGCGCTGCTGCTGGGCGTCATCAACACCGGCCTGTCCTTCCTGCAGGTACCACAGATCCTGATCTACTTCGTGACCGCGAGCCTCATTCTGGTGGCCGTTCTCACCAGCCAGCCGGAGAGTGTCGCCGCCCTGTTCAAAACCAGTGGCCGCAAGTCCACCCCGTCGCCCCGCAACACCGCCGCAACACCGGTCGGCAAACACAGCATCGCCTTGCGCGGGCTTGGCAAGTCTTTTCCGGGCGTCAAGGCACTCGACGGTGTCAGCTTTGCCGTCTCGGCCGGCGAGGTGGTAGGACTTGCCGGCGAGAACGGGGCCGGAAAATCGACGCTGGTGAAGTGCATTTCCGGTCTGCATCGTCCGGACGAGGGTGAGATCGTCATCGACGGCAACGCCGTCCAGTTCCACTCCCCCAGCGACGCCAAGGGCATCAGCGTCATCCATCAGCATTTCAGCCTTTCGCCGGACCTGACGGTGGCGGAGAATCTCTTCATCGGCCGCGAACCGCATACCCGCCTGGGATTTCTCGACCGGGCCCGGATGCGGCGCGATGCGAAATCCATCATGGACGAGCTGTCGCTCGATATCGACATTGGCGCGGAGCTGCGAACGCTTTCCGTCGGGCACCGGCAGATGGTGGAAATTGCCCGTGCCGTTCTGTCCGATGCCTGGTTCTTCATCATGGACGAGCCGACCAGCGCGCTCTCCAACCGCGAGCGCGACCAGCTCTACGACCTGATCGACAGGCTGAGAGCTCGCGGCGCCGGCATCCTCTACATCTCGCACAAGATGGAAGAGATCTTCAGCCAGTGCGACCGCGTCGTCGTTCTGCGTGACGGACGGTTCATCGGCGAGCGCCAGACCCGCCAGACCAACGAGGCCGAGATCGTCTCCATGATGGTCGGGCGCGATGTCGGCGACATCTTCCCCTATCTCGAAGCGCAAGTCGGCGAAACCGCGATCGAGATCAGCAACATCTCCGATGGCAAGCTCTTGAAGTCGGCCACGCTCAGCGTGTGCAGGGGCGAAATCGTCGCGCTCGCCGGCCTGATGGGAAGCGGCCGCTCCGAGGTGCTCAGGCTGATTGCCGGCCTCGAGACCATGCATGGCGGCACGCTCAGAATTTTCGGCGGGCAGCAGACCGGCGGCGACACCAAGGCCGCCAATCGCGCCGGCATCGTCTACATACCCGAAGACCGGCATCTGGAAGGCTTCGTCGGCACGATGTCGATCAGGGACAATCTGTCCCTCGCCTGGATTCGCGATAACAGTCACTTCGGCCTGCTGAGACCTCGCCGCATCCTGGCACTCGCCCGCGATCTCATCGGCTCACTCGGCGTGCGGCCGGCCCAGCCCGACAAGATGACCATCGAGCTTTCGGGCGGCAATCAGCAGAAGGTCGTCATCGGCAAATGGCTTGCCACTAAGCCGAAGATCATCCTGCTCGACGAGCCGACACGCGGCGTCGACGTCGGCGCAAAATCCGAACTCCATCACCTAATCGCAAGATTGAAGGCCGAGGGCGCGGCGATCCTCATGGTGTCGAGCGAGTTGCCCGAGGTTCTCGGCGTTGCCGACCGCATCGTCGTCATGCGCGAAGGCCACTCTGTCGGCACGCTGGCTCGTGGGGCGACGGAAGAAGACGTGATGACGCTGGCCTTCGGTGATCGCACGATCACACCACAAGCTTGCGCACCCCGGCCAGCATCCAACCTTGCACCATGCCTGTAAGGAGAAACCCTTTGAGCAAGCTGAAAATCGCCATCGTCGGTGCCGGCTACATGGGTCTCCTGCATGCGCAGGTGGTTGCCGCGAGTCCTGTCGCCGAACTGTCGGCATTCGTTGATCCGAATGCTGCCACGGGGAGCAAGGCCGCGTCGGATTTCGGTGCCCGGTATTTCCGCGATGCCACCACCGCGCTGACCGCCAATGCCGCCGACGCCTATATCGTGGCGGCACCCGACACGCTGCATGAAGACGTCTGCCGCATTCTGCTCGATGCCGGCAAGCCGGTGCTGCTCGAAAAGCCGATGGCTCATGATCTGTCCCCTGCCAAGGCGATCGCGAAAGCAGCGGAGAGAAGCGGCGCACGCCTGTTGGTCGGCCACATCCTGCGGTTCGACCCTCGCTATTGCGAGGCCGCGGCAGCGGTAAGATCCGGGCGGATCGGCGAGCCGATCCACGGCAGCAGCGGCCGTTTCACCAGTCGCGAAGTCGGTCTTCGCATGAACGGAAATTCGAGCGTCTGCTTCTACCTCGGCGTGCATGACGTGGATGCGCTGCAATGGATCTCGGGTTCGGACATCATCGCCGTCTACTCCCGGCCCGTCGCCAAGCTCATGCCTTCGCTCGGAGTTAGATCCGAAGATGCGATCTTCTCCACCGTCGAGTTGTCGAACGGAATGAGCGGACAGCTCTATTTCGGCTGGACGCTGCCACCGACCGTTCCGACCGGCATCTGGGCACGCACGGAAATCATCGGCACCGAAGGCATGATCGACCTCGACGTGCGCGACCACGGTCTACGCATCCTGTCGCATGGACAGTGGTCGCAACCCGACGCCCTGCACTGGCCGACCGTCAATGGCCGTATCACCGGGGATCTCTTCGAGGAGGTCCACCATTTCATTTCGGCGGTTCGCGACGATACCCCTTTCGTGATGCCGGTTGGCGACGCCCTGCGCGCCGTCGCCGTCAATGATGCAATCCTGCGCAGCGTCAAATCAGGCCTGCGCGAACCGGTCGAAGACTGGCACATCCGATGAGAGAACCCTCATGACCCGCCAACAGAACATCTGGTGCAGGCGCTTTCTCGACCTCTCGCCGTTGATCCTGCTGGTCATCCTGCTGGCGATCTTCGCGCTCATCGACGCCCGCATCGTTTCAACCGCCAGCCTCATCAACATCGTCGCCCAGGCGACCCCGATCGCCATCCTGGCGCTTGGGGCTCTGATCGTTCTGCTGACGGCGGGCATCGACCTGTCCGCCGGCGTCGGCGTCGCCTTCTGCGCCGTCTTCATCGCCAGCCTGATCGACCGCGGCGCCGGCCTGCCGCTTGCCTTGCTCGTCGGCTTTGCCGTGATGGTGGTGATCGGCCTCGCGAACGGCGCCGTTATCGCACTGTTGAAGATACCGCCCTTCGTGACGACACTGGCCACAATGGTCGCGCTGCAGGGCGCAACGCTTGCCGTTGCCTCCAAAGGCGTCCTGATGCTGAAGGATCCGACGCTTCGCGCGGTCGGCATTGAGCGCAGCTTTGGCATTCCCAATGTCATCTTCGCAACGCTCCTGATCGTTGCCGTAGCAGCAATCCTGATGCGGCACAGCCGTTTCGGGCTGCGTACCTATGCGCTCGGGTCGGATGCCGGAGCCGCGGAACTTGCCGGCATCCCGGTGACGAAACACACGATCCTCGTCTATTGCGCCTCCAGCATCTTCGTCTTCCTGACGGCCGTGATCATGATCAGCCGGGTGCCTGTCGTGACGCCCAATATCGGCGGTACCTCGCTGCTTCTGGACGCGATCGCCGCTGCCGTGCTTGGAGGCACCAGTATCTTCGGCGGACGGGGAACGGTGTGGGGGGCGGTCGTCGGCGCCCTGATCGTCAGTCTGCTGACAACTGCGCTTCGGGTGTTCGGCACGGATCCTTCCAGCCTCGAACTCTACAAGGGTGCAATCATCATGGTCGCTCTCCTGGCCGATTCCGGCATGACCTACGCCAAGGCGCGGCTCGTCGAGGCAGCACGATGAGCGAGCCAGTTCCGGCCTTGCCGATCCCGCCCAGGTCCAGCTTTGCGCTGATGACCTCGCCGGATACGGAAAGACACGCGACAGCCGGCGTGCATAAACCCGTCGTCATTCTGCCGCTCGGCGCTGTCGAGCAACATGGCCCGCATCTGCCTCTCGGCGTCGATTGCTGGCTTGCGGAAGCAGTCGCTCTCGCCGCGGCGGAAGGACAGGCTTCCATGCGGGTCGCCGAACCTTTCGCCTATGGCTCGTCCGAGCATCATCGCTCCTTCTCCGGCACGATGAGCCTCAGTCCGCGGACCTTCATCGCCGTGCTCGTCGATCTCTGCACCTGCCTTGCCGAAGACGGCTTCCTGCCGGTCATGCTGAACGGCCATGGCGGAAACCGCGCCGCGATCCAGGTGGCGATCACCACCCTTGGCCAGCGTGGCATCGTCACCGCGGGTTTCTCGTATTTCGATCTCATCGCCGACGTGGCGGCGGAGGCCCTGCCCGATGCCGCCACGGGCACCGGTCACGCTTGCGCGCTTGAAACCTCGTTGATGATGCATGTGCTTGGCGACAGCGTTCGCCGCGATCTCATCCCGCCAGGCGGCACTTCGCCATCCTGGCCGGATCCTCACCTTTACGCCGCGCCGGCCGTCACCGTCTGGCGCCGTTTCGAAGCCATCCGCGACAACGGCGTCATCGGCACGCCATCGGAGGCGAGCGCAGAGGCCGGCAGCAGACTTTTCATCGCAGCCGTGGAGCGCAGCCGTGCCGCCATTTTGAACATCCAATCCGAATTCGGCCAAAGGAACGCATGATGACAGTCCATTTCAAATCTTCTCTCGAAGGCCCCAACCTGCGCGGCATGGCGATCGTCTCGGAGCCGGAAGCAGCCGCCCGCATCGGCATCAACCGCATCGGCGGCGAGTGGATTGCCGGCAGCTCGGGCAAATTCCTGAAAATCGACAGTCCTTCGACGGGCGAGCATCTCGGCTATCTCTCCCTTTCCACCCGCGCCGATGTCGGTCGCGCGGTGAAAGCCGCCGAAGGCGCACGCGAGACCATGCGCAAGATGGGAACCTTCGCGCGCGCTCAACTATGCATGCGCATTGCCGACGCGATCGACAGGCGCGCCGAGGAGCTTGCGCGCCTGCTCTGCCTGGAACAGGGTAAGCCGTTCCACAGCGAAGCAAAGGCCGAAGCGTCGGCGGCGGCTCTCGGCTTCCGCAATGCGGCAGAACAGATGAAGTGGCTGGAGACGGCGGCGTTTCCGCTTGCCGATGCCAACAAGCGCGCCTTCAGCTTCCTGCAGCCGAAGGGCGTCTTTGCCATCATCACACCCTGGAATTTCCCGCTTGCCCTGCCCTGCCTCTACTATCTCGGACCGGCCGTCGCAACGGGCAACACCGTCGTCTGGGTGCCCGCGCCGACGACGTCGCTGATTGCCACTGCACTTGTCGAATGCTTCATCGAGGCGGGCCTGCCGGACGGCGCCATCAATCTCGTTCTGGGTGACGGTGCGGAGGTGGGCGACGAGGCGGTCGTTCATCCGGGCACCCATGCCATCGGCTTCACCGGCAGTTCCGCCACCGGCGCGACGATCGCCCGGCGTGGCGCGGGCAAGCCGCTTCTGCTCGAAATGGGCGGCAACGGTCCGACCATCGTCCTGGCCGACGCCGATATCGACATGGCCGCCGCCCAGGTGGGAGCCGGCTGCTTTGCCAATGCCGGGCAGATCTGCACGGCCACCGAACGCGTTCTGGTGCACAAATCCATCCATGACCGTTTCATCGAAGGTCTCGTGAAAGCGGCCGCGAAGGTGAAAATGGGCGACCCTTTCGATCCCGCGACGACGATGGGGCCGATCAACAATGCGGTGGCCGTCGACAAGGTGCTCAGCCACATCGCGGACGCCCGCGCGCGTGGCGCCGAGATCGTCACCGGCGGCAATGTGGCAGCGGGCTTTGCCACCAATCTCTATTTCGAGCCGTCGATCGTCACAGGACTGACCCGGGAAAGCCTGCTCAATGTCGAGGAATCCTTCGGGCCGATTGCACCGGTGCTGACCTTCGAGACCGACGAAGAGGCGATGGAACTTGCGGCGTCCAGCCCCTACGGCCTGTCGGCCGCGGTCTTCACCAGCACCATAAAGAACGCCTTTGCCTTTGCTGAAAGCCTGAAGGTCGGCATCGTCAACATCAACGAGATGAGCTGTTATTGGGAGCCGCACATCCCTGCCGGCGGCGCCGCCGGGACGCAGAGCGGCCTCGGTCGCACCGGGGGTCGGCACACGCTGATGGAAATGTGCGACCTGAAGACGATTACCGTGGACGTCACTCGCTGACATTCAAGGCCCGCGCCTTTTTGCGCGGGCCTGCCCTCGCGACCATATGCAGTTCGGCAGAGAGCTGTCAGGTGGACCGGCGCAGGCTGTCGGCCATTTTCTCGCCAATCATGATCGAGGTGAGATTGGTGTTTGCCTGGCAATCGAGTGGCATGATCGACGCATCGATAACCCGCAATCCTTCCAAACCGTAGACCCGGCATTCCGGATCGACCACGGCCTCGCCGGGCCGTCCCATGCAACAGCCTCCGATCCCATGCTGCGCATCGGAAGACTGCGCCAGCAGGAAATTGTCGACCTCCTCGTCACTTGCCGTTTCGAGCCATGACAAAGGCAGATCGGAATCCCCCAGCAGGACGCGCTCGGCGATCGCCTGGATCGGCGCCTGCCGGGCAATCTCGCCGAGGTGGCGATAGGCGATACGCATGCGCTGGAGATCCATTGGATCGTCCAGCATGTTCTCTTCCACGATCGGCTGGTCGAAAGGGTTGGCGGAACGCAGTTGCACGGTGCCGCGGCTCTTGGCCTCCATCAGGATCAGATTGACCATGGCCTCGCCGAACTGGGCGCTGTCGGACTCCACGCCGATACCGCCATGGTTCATGCCGACGTAGAGAATGTCGTCGCGCTCGGCACCCGGCACGCCGGAACTCATCCGCACACAGCAGTTGGTATGCCGCGCGTCGACATCGGTCGCCTTGAATTCCGGCTTCAGCTTCAGTTCGATGCGGCAATAAGGATGGTCGAAAAAACCTTCGCCGACCGGCAGGTCGGCAAGCACCTCGATGTCCTTTCGATTCAAGAGAGCCGCCGGACCGATGCCCGAGCGCTGCAGGATGACCGGAGAGTGGATGGCGCCGGCCGAGAGGACGATCAGCGGCGCCTCGAATTTGCGAACCTGACCGGCCACGATGGCCAAAACGCCGATCGCTTTCCTGCCATCGAAAAGCACCTTGTCCACTGTCGCCTGCCCGATGATGGTGAGGTTCGGCCGGTCGCGGGCCGCTTCCAGATAGCCGTCATTGACCGACACGCGCTTGCCGGCTCGACTGTTGATGGGATAGGTGCAAGCCCCTTCGGCATCCGGAGCATTGAGATCGTCATGCCAAGGATGGCCGAGAGCCATCGCGCTTTGGCGCATGGCCTTGTCGACGCTTCCCCAGCTTTCGACAGGCGCGCGGTAGATCGGAATCGGGCCGCCGCTGCCGTGAAAATTGGCCGCGATCGGGTCGTCCTCCAGGCGGCAGAAGAAGGGCAGCACATCCGCTCCCGACCAGCCCTTGCATCCGATTTCCTCCCAGCGGTCGAATGCATGGAGCACGCCGCGAATGGCAATCTGCCCATTGACGGCCGTCGAACCGCCAAGCCCCTTGCCGCGCCAGTAGACCCGATGCTCCTGCCGCTTCGTGCGGCGAGCCATCAGGTCGGGATACATGTATTGCTGCTGAAAATGATCGGGAAGCAGCAGGTTGAAGGGATTTGGGCTCGTCATCTCGGCAGGTTGCTCGCCGCTCCGGTAGTCCGGCCCCGCTTCCAGCAAAAGCACGGTCGTGGCCGCATCTTCGGTGAGCCGGGCGGCAAGAACAGCCCCGGCTGCGCCGGCTCCGACAACGATGACATCAAACGGCATGCCGTACTCCCCGGATCCGACCAATGCACGGCTGGCTCGACCGCGACATCATGTTGATTTCATTTGTGCACGATCATCTGCTGGCATTCAGGCTCAGCGATATACGCCGGAACCAACCACCTTAGCGTTGCACGACTGCAAGATCATCATGATTTGTTTTATATGTAAATATGATTTCGTATATGAACCCATCGGAAGGGTTTCTTTTCACCATCTGCTCCATATCGCGCGAAGAACCCCGGTGCTCTCCGTCCCCTGCCGGCGGTTCTCACACCGTCATCATCCATCGCCTTTTGACAGCGATCGGTTTTCGACAAAAGCGGTGTTTGGCGTGCTGCCCTTCCGAGTCGCGCCCAGGGAACAACTGCTTCCATGGAAAGTTAGTCCATGGCTACACCGCCGGTGAGCTTTCACGACAATCCAGGGAGACAAATCATGGCGACTGCAAAAAGAGCGACGACAAAGGGACTGGAGGCTTTGTTCCTCGATGGGCTGAAGGACATTTACTACGCTGAAAAGAAGATACTCAAAGCCTTGCCGAAGATGGCAAAGGGCGCCGAATCCGAGGAGGTGGCCGCGGCCTTTGAGAAACATCGCATGGAAACCGAAGGCCAGGTCGATCGGCTCGAGCAAGTGTTCGAACTTATGGACAAACCGGCCCGCGGCAAGACCTGTCCGGCGATCGACGGCATTCTTGAGGAAGGGTCGGAAATTCTCGACGAATACAAGGGTGACCCGGCGCTGGATGCAGGGCTGGTCGGCGCGGCACAGGCCGTCGAGCATTATGAAATCGCGCGCTATGGCACGTTGGTCGCGTGGGCTGAACAGCTTGGCAAGAGCGACGTGGTCAAGCTCCTCAACGAGACATTGAAAGAGGAGGTCGCGACGGACGAAGCGCTTTCCGGGCTGGGCGAAGGCGGTGTCAATGAGCGCGCCCTGGAGCAAGCTGCCTGACTGGTTGTGCCCGGCGCCAAAGCCGCCGGGGCGACTTCGCGACCCGGCCTCTTCGTCGGTACCCCTTCAGATGCAATCAGACCCACCCCGATACTTCGGGGTGGGTCTGCTGAAATCAACCGCGATCAGCGGTTCTTGTGGCTTTGTTCGCCAGCTTTCACGTGCTGTTCGTGGGTTCCACCACGCATGCCGGATCCATCGCCCTGCTGCCGTTGACCACCACCAGCGGCCTGCTGTTGCTGACGGTTTTTATTGTCGGCGTTCTTGTGGCTCTGCTGGCCTGCCTTCACATGCTGTTCGTGACTACCACCTTGATTGGGCATTCTTCTTCTCCTTCAAAATCCACGAGGCGACAACCGCCTCGATTGCCTAAGAAGAGTCAGGCGCGAACGTTCCCTCACGTAACATTTTGTGAAGACCACAAAGCCCGCGGCGTTCGAAGGCGCCTGAGATGGCTGCCGGATTTATTTTCTTGGCGTTGGCAACGAGTTCATCTTGGCCGTGACCGACGTTGCCGGCGGGTCTCATGCCTGTGCCCACCCAGGAGGAAAATGCATGTGATTCCGATCCGAGAGATTTACAACCGCTTTGACGTAAAGCGAGGATGATAGAGCGCGGGCCGCCGCAGCGCTCTATCAATACAACATCGCACAGACCGGGATCGACGACCGAGCTGTCATCGGAGCGGAGCTTTGCGACCACTCAGGAAGAGTCTGGGGCGGGCTTTGGGGCAGAACGGAGCTCGGGCTCCTGTTTCTCGACATGTTCTTCCTGCCTGAGCAGTTGCGTGGCCAATCCTTTGGCTCACAACTTCTCAGGACTGTCGAGGAAGAAGCCATCCGGCGTGGCTGTAAGAAGGCCGTCGTGGAGACGAGCAGTTTCCAGGCACCGGTATTCTACATGCGCCATGGTTTCGAGGAATTTGGCAAAGTCGAATTCGGGATCCCTGGACATGCCCGCATCTTCCTTCGGAAAGATCTGCTGTGAAATTGATCGGGAACCTGCCGTCATGGCCTCAATCGCGAGGCAGCGACGGGTCGGTTCATTTTCCCGCAGCGAGCAGTGACTGTTCATATGATCTGCCAAGGCTGATCCAACGCCAATTTGCGACGCCATGCTCCACAGCCAAATTCTTGAGCGCCACAGCCTCGTGTGAACCGACTCAGGCCGTGGGTGTTGCTGCTTGGAACAAATCGGCGGCGGCAGAAGTTTGGCGTGCGCTACGAGGACCGCATGGCGAGCAAATCGACCGTGGTAGGCCGCTCCGGCGCACGCAAGCTTTGCTCTCGCCGCGCTCACAAGTGCAAGTCTGCCAGGGCGTGGTTGAAAGGGAGAAATCATGGCCAAGGTTTCAAGTCCGACCCCTGCCGCGGCCATAGGCGAAGTTCAGGCAGGAGCGACGCAGGACAAGACGCCGGGGTTCGATCCCGCCATTGCCCCGCTTGAGACAGACGCAGAGGCCGCGGACACACAAAATCCGGTCGCTGGGACAAGTCCGCCGCGCAATCGTCCAGAATTCGAAAACGATGCCAGCTTTGCCAACGCCATGCGCCCGGTCGAAGGCGAGCCGGAACTGCGGCCTGGCGCCAACTGGCCGGTTTTGGTGATTGCAGCTGTCGTTTTGATAGCAGCCGTGGTTTTCCTGGCGGCAAGCATGCTGCGCTGAGAACGATCCCGACGATGCAGCACCCCACGGCCTATTCATGGAGGTCTGGTGCGCCCTTCATGCCTGAGAGTTCGGTCATTGGGCACAGCAGCCGCGGTCGCGCGGGATCGGAGATGTCGAGCTTGTCCCAAGGGATGCGGTATAGACCGTCGCGGCGGCGCAATCGGAAAAGATCCAGCACCGCCACGCCTATGGCCGAGGCCGAAAGACGCTCGAAAGCAGCGTAGACCCCGACATGGAATTCGGTGACGAGGAAATCGTCACCGTCCCGTTCGGCGTGGATCTCCTCGATATAACCGACATTCTTGCCGCGCTGCGAGAGTACTCGTCGCCCTGCCAGATGCTCGAGATTGACCGTGGTCATTATCAAGCTCCCGGAATGCGCCCGATGACATGGTCGCGCAACCAGTCCTGCCAGGCGAAGATCGACGTTTCTCGCACATCGATGTCGAACTCGACATCGATGCCGATATCTTTCACCTTGTGCCAGGCGATCCGATGGGGTTCGCCATGCTGCTTGCCACCCAGCTTGACCACGAGCCGCGCCATCCAGCGCCCAGGCCCTGCGCCGAGGCGACGTGCCAGGGTGATGGAGCCGAGCTCGATGGCAATGATCCGAGGCGGCTTGCCAGGCCGCAACTCCGCCACCAGCCCGTCGACCTTGCCGATCTTGATCTGCTCGCGGTCGACCACCTGCTTGTCGAGGAGATCACGCAGCAACTTCATCATGTGCCCCCGAATATCTGCAGCGGGATGGTCACCACCGCCAGTACGAAGCCAAGCGCGATGATGAAGATGACGGCGGCATTCGACAAAAAGCCATTGCGATGCTCGCCGACATAACGTTTGTCGTTCAGCAGAAACAGGAAAGGAACGACCGTCAGCGGCAGGCTGGCTGCCGTCAGCGCCATGGAAAAGATGGTGAGCCTCAGCGGATCGAGACCAAGCGCGATGGGAATAGCCGCCAAAAGCAATGATATCGTGTAGGTGGCGCTGAAACCCGGATCGTCGCGCGGCTTGCGATCCTCGCCCCAATTCCAGCCGAAACCCTGGGCCACAAGATAGGCCTGTTGCAACCCGACCTCTAGTGCGGCGCCGAAGCAGGCAATGGCGAGGGAGGCAACAAACAGCACGAAGCCCCAGAAGCCGAATATGGATATCAGCATCAACGGCAATTGGTGATAGTCGTCCACCTGGGTGACGCCATGCGTGGCGAGCACGAGAGCGGCCACGATCAACACGCCGATCGAGATGGTCCCCCCGAAAGTCATGCCCAACCCCGCTATGGCCCGATTGGCTCCGAGATAGCTTTTGTCCCACCGGTCCTCGATGGCCCCCGAGGAATAGAACATGAAGAGGTAGGGCGATATCGAGGCGCCGAGAATGCTCACCGCCATGAACCAGTAATTGGCGGCATCGTGGACCGGCAGCGAAGGCACGGCGCCCCTTGCGACTGCCGTCCAATCGGGTCTCAGCATCACCGCTCCGACGACGAAACACAGCGTCACCAGACCGAGAATAGATACGCCCTTCTCGATGAAGCCGAAGGTGCCTTTCCAAAGCAGCAGCCACGCCAGCAAAGCCACCGGCAGTGCCCACCACTGGAAGCCTATGCCGGTGGCAAATTCGAGCGCAATGGCGACGCCGCCGATCTCGGCGGACAGCACCAGGAAATTGACCAGCAGGGCGGCCAGCAACGGCCATAGAAAGACGTTGAAGCCGAATCTCTCGCGGATGCCGTCGGAGATCGTGTGATGGCTCACGGCCGCGAACCGGCCGGACATTTCGACAAGGAAGATGATGCAGATGGTGCCTAGCACCACCGCCCAGATCAACTGGAAGCCAAACATCGCGCCTGCCTGCGCCGCCGTCGCCATGGACCCAACTTCGAGGAAGCCGCCGACGCTGGTGACGACGCCGAGGGATATTTCCATGAGCTTCTTCATGGCTTCGGCGCGAAATACTTGGCGTAGGCGGTAGCGAGCGAACGCGACGCCAGCCGTAGATCCTGTTGCGCGTCTTGGACTTCCGGCCGGTCGCCCGCCTGCAATCCGGCCTCTGCACGCGCCACCGCGACCGACAAATCGTAGACTGCCTTTGTCAGTGAAGCTTGCTCGGCGGGTTCACTGGTTTGCGCGGACCGGATTTGCGCCCCGGCGTCGGTAAGCGTCTCGCCGATCGATTGCAGCGTACCCACCGTGTATGCGGTCGGCGCCGCCCCTGCCGCCCAGGCGTCCAGCGCCATCAACACGGTCTGCGATGCGGAGGCCGCTGTTCGTGATTGCTGCTCGATCTGATCGGAAGATGAGCATGCCGACAACATCAGCAACAGCAAGCACAAGCAGTCGTGCCTGAGATAGCGGCGTCTAACGATCAAATCAGGCGTTTGGTGCGCCACCGAATAGTCTCCCCCGACCCAACAAAACCGTGGCCGGCGTAAATCTGATCTAGAGCACTCGTCGGGTCCGTCAACGACCGCGTCCGCCGATCCGGAGCACGAGGCGGCGAGCCAGGTCCCGATCGGTTTCAATTGCCGCACCAGCGTAAGCTGAAGGTCAGGCGGGGCGATCCCCGTTCGGCGCGTCTTGGATTCTGTATTCGTGAATGAGGCCGAGAACCTGAGTTCTGACTGTATCGCGCGCGTCGGGCTGGATGAAAAACATCAGCCGTTCGACCGCTTCCACGACTGCTTCCGGCAGATCCGAAACCGCATCGGTGAATTCGCTGCCATGCTCGTACATATTGTCCGTCAGCTTCTTGTCGAGGTCGGAAAGGATGCCCATCATCCACACTCCAGATCGGTGCTGTATTGAACTCAGTTCGGCAGGGTCACCGCGAGGTCGCCCTCTCCTGTTGCTGCCGGCCGTCGATCACTGTTGCCCCGGCATTTCCGTGTTTTCCCTGGGATTTTTCTGGACGCCCGCAGCCGGGGCGGTGTCCGCCGGGGCATTGCCGCCCTGGTTCTGCTCCGGCGCACGTTTCAGCGGGGAGGTCTGCCAGCCCATGTCAACGTAGAAAAAGCCGACGATGAAACCGACAATGATGACCGCCGCTATCACCAGCGAGATTATTGCGTTGCGTCGCTCCATAGGCCTAGTCGCCACTTGGCTTTGGAGATGCGGGCTGCGTTGGCTGCGTACCTTGCTGGTCGCCGCCGGTGCTGGTCTGCGGCGTCGGGTTGGTGTCCGTCGTGGGATTCTTGTCCACCGGCTGGCTGTTCGTAGTGTCCGTCTTGGACTTGGCCGGATCGGCATTGTCGTTGCACCCCGCCAAGGCGAGTAATGCCGCTGACATCAATAGCACTGCTCTCATGCCGATTTCTCCTGGCTGAGTTCGGGCGAAGCCGCCTGCCAATGACCTATTCGGTCGAACCGCACCGAAAGCCCCTGTTTGACCGCGCTTCTAGCCAGCAAATGGTCCAGTTCGGCGTCTTCGATCGGACTTCGTACGACTTGGCGAATGGCCTTGCAGGCAAGTTCCGTCGAGACGAAATCATATCTCCTGCTCCTGGCGACAACATATTGTTCGACCAGCATTTTCACGCGCCTGAGCGCGATTTCTTCGGCGTATTGCATTTTATTCCTCCTGCGCCCCGAACTGCCGAACGGGTTTGTTGTTCCAAAACATGATTGTCGAGGTGATTAGATGCTCGCGCTTTCCGATAGAAAGCGCGAGCGGATCAGGCTGAGGGGACCCGATCGTGCAGCATCAAACAAGGGGAGCAACGATGCTGCATGATATCGAACTCGCCCGGACCTGAGTTGTTCCACCTCTCCACGCCGCGTGTTCATTGAACTCAAGAACAAATCCTTGTCACGGCCTGCATACGGCCACGCATTCAACCTCTCCGTACGGAACAATCCGTCCCGACAGTAGTTCGGCCGAAGCGAAGCTCGGAGGACGAGATGACGAATGAAAAATTGGCCGTGGTGACGGGCGCCTCGAGCGGCATTGGGAAGGAACTCGCCAAACTGTGCGCCAAGGACGGCTACCACCTGATCCTAGCCGCCGACGAGCCCGCGATCCAGCAGGCAGCTGAGGCGCTCGGTTCGCATGGTGTGACTGTCGAAGCCATCGAGGCCGATCTGGCGACCGAGGAGGGTGTCGATCGTTTGATCGCCGGGATCGGCGATCGCGATGTCGACCTGTTGTTCCTGAATGCCGGACGTGGGCTCGGCCGTGGTTTCGTCGATCAGGATTGGAAAAAAGTACGCCGCATCATCGACACCAACATCACCGGGACAGTCTATCTCGCGCATCAACTCGGAGCCAGGATGGCACGCCGCGGCCGAGGCCGCATTCTCTTCACAGGATCGATCGCTGGTTTCATGCCGGGCACTTTCCAGGCGGTCTACAACGGCACCAAGGCTTTCATCGATTCCTTCTCGATCGCACTGCGTCATGAGTTGCAGGCCACAGGAGTCACAGTCACCGTGCTGATGCCCGGGGCAACGCAGACGCGGTTCTTCGAACGCGCCGAAATGATGGATACCAAGGTCGGCACCGATGAGAAGGACAATCCCGCCGATGTGGCCGAGGCCGGCTACGAGGCGATGATGGACGGTGAGGAACAAGTCATCAGCGGCTGGAAGAACAAGCTGCAGGTCGCCGCGGCACATGTGACGCCGGCAGGCACGCTGGCCGAACAGCACCGCAAGATGGCCGAGCCGGGTTCTGCCTCCAAAGGCTGACCTTCAGCCTTCACGCCAGAACCAAAATGTCGGGCAGACTCTTCTGCCGACCTTCTTCCAAGGCAGGAGCACCATCATGAAAGCGCTCACGTGGCACGGCAAAGGCGACATTCGATGCGACCAGGTGGCTGATCCCGCCATCGAGGATGATCGTGACGTCATCATCAAAGTCACCTGTTGCGCCATATGCGGCTCGGACCTGCATCTGATGAACGGATATATGCCGACGATGGAGTCGGGCGATGTGCTCGGACACGAGACGATGGGCGAGGTCGTGGAAGTCGGCAGCGGCCATTCGAAATTCAGAAAGGGCGACCGCATCGTGGTGCCTTTCAACATCTCATGCGGCGAATGCTGGTTTTGCCAGAAGGGGCTGTTCTCGCTTTGCGACAGGTCCAATCCCAATGCCAAACAGGCTGCCGAAGTGATGGGACAATCCCCGGCTGGCCTGTTCGGCTATTCGCATCTGGTCGGCGGCTATTGGGGAGGGCAAGCCGAATATCTGCGCGTTCCTTTCGCTGATGTCGGTCCGATAAAGGTGCCCGAGGGAATGGACGACGAACAGGTGCTGTTCCTCTCCGACATCTTTCCAACCGGCTATATGGCGGCTGAAAACGCCGGCATCGAGCCAGGCGAAACCGTCGCCATCTGGGGTTGCGGTCCGGTTGGTCAGTTCGCCATTCAGAGCGCATGGATGCTCGGCGCCGGCCGCGTCATTGCCATAGACAAGGTGCCGGAGCGGCTGGCGATGGCTCGCGAGCACGGCAAGGCCGAGACGCTCGACTTCAGCAACTCCGATATCTACGACGCCTTGATGGCGATGACCGATGGCCGCGGTCCGGATCGCTGCATAGACTGTGTCGGTACCGAGTCGGATCCCGGCGCCAGTGCCGACTCCATGCTCGACAAGGTCAAGGCTGCCGTCTATCTCGGCACCGATAGGCCGCATGTATTGCGCGAAGCAATTTACTCCTGCCGCAAAGGCGGCACCATCTCGGTGCCCGGCGTCTATATCGGCCTCGTCGATCATATTCCGTTCGGCGCCGCCATGAACAAGGGACTGACCTTCCGGATGGGTCAGACGCACACGCAACGCTATCTCGAACCGCTCCTGGCCATGGTACAGAAGGGCGACATCGATCCCTCCTTCGTGATCACGCACCGGGCAGACCTCGAAGCGGGACCGGACCTCTACAAGACGTTCCGTGACAAGCAGGATGGCTGCATCAAGGTGGTGATGCGACCGCATGGCTGAGATGTCGGTATCTTGCGCGGGGTCCACCTTGCGCGGATTCCCCGCCAAGGATAGCACCGACGCTGCCGAGGAACCTGGAACTTTCGACCGTGGCGGCGGTTGACCCGCAGAATAAACTCAGGGCGACGAGACTGTCGTGCCCGCCCGCTGCGAAGGAAGTTATCGCCATGAGCAATGAGAATCCCACATCGAAACCCAGCGTCCGGTCGCCAAACGCCGATGCTCTGCCGCACCCGAGACGGGACGCCAGTGACACAGATGCCGGTGCCAAGCCGCTGACGCCGAAAACCGCCGGCACATCCCGGCCATCGGCCCCGCCGCTGGACAATCCGGTTGCCAATCGAAACGCCGGGCGGCCGCGTCAGGCGAGCACCACGCCTAGGCCGACCGACAAGCCCCTGGACTGATCGAAACCGGCCTCTTGAAATCACAGCGAGTGTTTGTCGGGACGAAGCGATGCCAGGTCGGCCAGGGTGTTGAGAAGTGCAGCGTCGCCTGCCGGTTTCGGCACGAATTTGCAGTTTCGGAAGGGTGTGGGAACGTCGCGCGGCCCAAATCCGGTCATGAATGCGAAGGGGATGCCGCGAGCCAGCAATGTTTCGGCCACGGGCAGACTTGTTTCACCGTTCAATTGAATGTCCAGCAGCGCCACGTCGGCTTTGCCTGCATCGATAAGCTGACGAGCCGCGGCGACCGACGAGACCGGGCCGATCACCGGATAACCCGCCGCACGCAGGCGAGACGCGACGTCTTCGGCGATCAGCCATTCGTCCTCGACCACCAGAACGCGCGGCCTGTCGTCGCTCACGGCGCCTCCTTGTGATTTGCCGGAAACGCGATCTGGACGCTGAGGCCGTCCTTGTGGAACGCGGTCTCGACATGGCCGCCGAGCCTGTAACCGATTTCTCCTTGCAACAAGGTCAGGCCAAAGCCGTTGTCCAAGGGCGCCTCGACAAGAGGACCGTCCTTCTCTCGCCAGCCAAATGTGAAACTTTCATCCTCGATCGACCATTGCACACTGACCTTGCCGTCGGTTTTTGACAAAGCGCCATACTTGGCCGCGTTGGTGGCCAGTTCATGAATGGCCATGCTGAGGGAAAGCCCCTGTTGCGGGCCTAATTTCACGTCTGCGCCATCGAGTTCAACCCGCTCGATGCCGAAGGGTTCGAGCTCCTGCTGGAGCAATTCCCTGACCGAGGCTTCCTTCCATCTCTCCCGGGTCAGCAGGCCGTAGGCCCGCGACATGGCATGCAGGCGGCCGATCAGCGCATCCGCGAACTCCTCCTTCGTATCAGAACTTTCCCGCGTGCGGCTTGCAATGCTGGCGATCACCGCAAGCATGTTCTTGACCCGGTGGTTGAGTTCCGAGATGAGCACCTGCTGATGCTCTTCTGCCTGTGCCAGCGTGGTAACGTCGACAAGTGTCACCACCACGCCCTGGATCCTGTTGCCCTTGTCCCGATAGGGATTGATGCGGACCATGTGGAACAAGCCCCTGGCATCGCGCGCCAGATGGTGATTCAGGATCTCGCCTGTCTCGAACACCTTGTCGATGTGCTGCTTCAACTCTGGGTAGTCGAGTTGGCTCGACAAATCCGTCAGCGGCCGGCCAACATCGGAGGGGCGCAGGCTGAAGAAGGATGACGCCGCCGGCGTGAAGGTGCGGACCACAAGGCTGCGGTCGAGGAAAATGGTCGCGATGTCAGTGCTTTCGAACAGGTTGCGCAGATCGCCGTTAGCGTGATTGAGCTCTTCTATCTTGGCCGTCAACTCGGCATTGATCGTGTTGAGTTCCTCGTTGAGCGACTGCATCTCCTCCTTCGAGGCTTCGAGTTCCTCATTGGTGGATTGCGCCTCCTCATTGACGGAGACGAGTTCCTCGTTCGACGATTTCACCTCCTCCAGCGCGGTCTCGTATTCCTCGATCATCGATTGCAGGCGCTCTCTGGTATCGCGCAGTTCCCGCTCGAGATCGGCGGTGCTGTCACTGTCACGGCTGCCGCCGTCTTCCTCTGAGCGGGCCTGCGTCGGGCCCGACGGCTCGAAAAGGACAAGGTAAAGCGGCTCGCCGTTGCCGCGTTCCGCGAGCGGCTCGATCGTCAGCCTGATCGGCTGGACCCGTTCGTCGTCTTCCTCCACGGTGAGGTTTTCCCGCACCACTGTGCGGCGCGTGGTCGTCGCTTCGCGCAGTGCGGCGCGGAGATCCAGCCGCAGCCCACGCCTTGCCATCGTCAGCAACTGCCGGCTGGGAATCCCTTGTGGCGCTTCGAGATATCTGCCGGTCCTGGCCGAATAATAGACGACATCGCCCTCGGCGTTGACCAGGACATGCGGCGGCGCGAACCGTTCCAGCACCTGCGCCTCCACTGCCTGCCGCAAGGGATAGCCGACAAGTCCCTTCTTCGAGCCGGCGCTTTCGGATGGGAAGACGCTGGAATGACTTTCCCCGATCAAGGCCGGCAGTCTGATGTGCGGTGACGCATGCTCCCGCGCATGGAAGATGCGATGTTTCTTGTCGACGGTGGCGAACAGATCGTCGTGCTGCCCGACGCTTTCGGAGGTGCCAAGGAAAAGGTAACCGCCGGGCTTCAGCGCATAATGGAAGACAGGGATGACGCGGTTTTGGATGATCGGGCCGAAATAGATCAGCAGATTGCGGCAGGAGACCAAGTCCATGCGCGAGAAGGGTGGATCGCGAATGACGCTGTGCGGCGAGAAGATGCACAGTTCGCGTATCGCATTGCTGATGACATAGCTTTCGCCATCGCCGTTGAAAAACCGCTGTTTGCGTTCGGGAGAAAGACCTTGCAGCAAGGCTTCCGGATAGCGTGCCGCCCGCGCCACCGCCAGCGCCGGCTCGTCGATGTCGGTGGCGAATATCTGGACGCGCGGAACGACCGTAAGCTTCTCCATGTGTTCGCGCAGCAGGATGCCGATGGAGAACACCTCCTCGCCCGTGGCGCACCCGGGAACCCAGACCCTGACGGTGTCGCTGGCGGTCTTGCCTTCGAACAGCTGCGGTATGATCTTTCGCTCGAGCAACTCGAAGGCATCGGGGTCGCGAAAGAAGTTGGTGACATTGATCAGCAGATCGCGAAAAAGGCTCATCACCTCGCGAGCATCCTTCTTCAGCCAGTCTATATAAGCGCTGATGGAATGGACCTGGGCGATCTGCATGCGCCGCTTCACGCGGCGCAGGAATGTCTTGGTCTTGTAGCCCGAGAAGTCGTGGCCGGAGTGGCTGCGCAGAATGGCGTATATCTGTTCTCGCACCTTATCGATGTCGGCCGTATGGTCGCCATCTTCTTCCGTCAGCCCCTCCAACGGGTCGAAGCCGCGGGCGAAAGCCTCCAGCTTCGCCCCGATCTCCTCGGCGGGCACAGCGACATCGACGAGTCCGCTGGCAATAGCGCTCTGCGGCATGTCGGGATTGCGCGGCCCGTAGCCGTCCGGCGCTTGCGCGACGGTAAACCCGCCCCGCTCCTTGATGGCCTTGGCACCCAGGGTTCCATCGGAATCACCGCCCGACAGGATGACGCCAACGGCATATTCGCCCTGGTCTTCGCCCAATGCAGCGAAGAAGATATCGATGGGCTTGCGCTCCTGGGTAAGCCCATTCGGCCGTCGCAGGTGCAGCACCCCCGATTCAATGGCCAATGTCACGTTTTGCGGCATCACATAGACGTGGTCGGGTTGAACCACCATGCCGTCCCCGATCACGATGACAGGCATCTCGGTGTAGCGGCTGATGACCTCGTGCAACAGGCTTTCGCGCTTGGGGCTGAGATGCGTGATGATGACGAAAGCCATACCAGGCTGACCGGTCACGCCCTTGAACAGACCTTCCATCGCGGGAATGCCGCCCGCCGACGCGCCGATGCCGACGATGGGAAATCTAGTCGATCGGGCAGTCACGGCATGTCCCCCTTTCGCCGACCCGACCTGAAATCCCCTCAAGGCCGGATCGGACAGGACACAACCATATAGCGCGCAAGACGGATGGAACAAGACGTCAGGGATGACGTTGAACCCGATATCAATGGTGTTCAATGGCAAAACGATCTGCTGACATAAAACTCCCGACGCCGGTGGTATCAGGGGAGCCTGGATCGCTTGGAAGTTCCCATGCTGGGGCCGTCCCGGATCGCATGCTGGCGCTTACGAGACGGTTGCAGGCGGCCTTGGACGACAGAATTCGGAAGGCAAATCCGCTGCATTCTAACCTCCGTTCCAAGAAAGGATGACGACGTGCGCGACCTGCGGGGGCTGCATATTCTGATAGTCGAAGACGAATGGACGATGGCGGGGGATCTTGCGCGGTTTTTCAGCAATATGGGCGCCATCATCCTCGGTCCCGCTGCAACCGTCGAACAGGCATCCAAACACACCGGGACGGCTGAAGCTGCAATCCTCGACGTCAATCTCAATGGCCGACGCGTGTTTCCAATCGCCGATGAGTTGATGCGCCGGGGTGTCCCCTTCGTGTTCTTCAGTGGCGATGACGACATCGCCATTCCCGATCATCTCCGCTACGCCAGCAATTTGCGGAAATCCTCGGGCAGCCAGGCGGTGTTCAACGCGCTCTTTCCCCCGCAGGCATCTGGGCGGGAGACCCCCATGTCGGACCCCTCCGACGACGTCTTCGCGCTTTTGCCCAAACTGCGACTTGCGGCGCGCCTTTTGCTGGCAGACGTCGAGGCATCGGATCGGCTCGTCGAGAGGACGCTCGAGCAAGCGATCCGGGATGTCGACCGCAGACAGCTTGGTCAATCCACTGAAAACTGGCTCAACGGCATCATGCAAGAGATGGCGAAAACCCGCGGCGCAAAACTGATGCATTAGTTTGCCTTCCAAGAAAACTTGGCCGTACAGATAGGCCATTTGACCGGCGTCATCAGCCCTTCTGATTGCGCTCGACGAACTTGTTGAAACGGCTTGCTTTCCCCTCACCGGTCTTGGCCTGATACAGAAAGGCCAGATCATTCTCGTCGAATATCCGGAAGAACTCGTCCCATTCGACGGGCTCGAATGCTTCCTCGGGCTCGCCGAAGTCGATCCGCAGGATGCCGCCCTCGCCTTTGGTGCGCACCACTGCCGGCCGGCCATCCCGCTCCTCGGCCCATTTGCGAATTTCGTCGTGGTTGGTGGTCGTTTGCGACTGAGACATTGAAATCTCCTTTGATCATCGGCGTTGCCACATGGGACACGCGGGCTGTCGGGCGTCCTAACAGCACAAGCACGTCAATGTTCCAGCACCGCGCCGTGCTCGCGCTGCGCCGGCTCCCAATGGCACCGACCAAAGGAACTTTGTTGAAGCAAGGGAACAAACCTTTTGCCGAAAAGTTCGGGGCGCCGAGGTTACTGGTCTGAGGAGTCGTCGTGAAACGCATATTGGTTACAGGAGGCTGCGGCTTCATCGGCCGGCATGTCGCACAGGAACTCGTCGAGCAGGATTATTCGGTTCGCATCCTCGATGCGCTGCTGGAGCAGGTGCATGCGGGCGAAGCCGTCGCGCTTCCCGCTGGAACCGAGCTGATCAAGGGCGACGTCCGCGACCGGGAGGCGGTCGCCAATGCGCTGGAAGGTGTCGACGCGGTCATTCATCTGGCGGCGGAAGTCGGCGTCGGACAATCGATGTACGAGATCGCGCGCTATGTCGGCGCCAACGATCTCGGCACCGCAACGCTGCTCGAGGCGCTGATCAAGCACCCGGTCGAACGGATCGTCGTCGCCTCGTCGATGAGCGTCTATGGCGAAGGGCTCTATGCAACGCCAGACGGCCGGCGTGTCGACAATGCTCGGCGCAAGGCGGGCGACATCAGGAGTGGGCAATGGGACCCACTGTCGCCAGAGGGAGACGCCCTCTCGCCGCTGCCGACGGACGAAGAAAAGCCGGTAGATCTCGCCTCCATCTATGCGCTGACAAAATACGCCCAGGAGCGCGCCGTGCTGATCTTCGGCGAGGCCTATGGCGTCGATGCGGCCGCGCTGCGCCTGTTCAATGTCTTCGGCGCCGGCCAGGCGTTATCCAATCCCTATACCGGCGTGCTGGCCAACTTCGCTTCGCGTCTCGCCAACGGCCAACGGCCAATGATCTTCGAGGATGGCGAACAGAAGCGCGATTTCGTCCATGTGCGTGACGTCGCCCGCGCCTTTCGCCTTGCTCTGCAGCAACGCCAGGCAAGGGGTCATGTCATCAACATCGGCAGCGGCCGCGCCTATGCGATCAGCGAAGTCGCGCGATTGCTGGCCGAAGCCATGGGGACACCGAACCGCTCGCCGGAACTGCTCGGCAAAGCCCGCTCCGGCGATATCCGGAACTGCTTCGCCGATATCTCCAAGGCCCGTGAGCTGCTCGGTTTCGAGCCGGTGCGGCAACTGGAGAATTCGCTCGGCGAGTTCGTTTCCTGGGTGCGTAACACGTCCGCCGTCGACCGCGGCGCCGACATGAAGCGCGAGCTAGAAGAACGTGGGTTGGTCTCATGAACACACGCAATCGACGCGACGCGCCGATCGCCATCATCGGCGGCAGCGGCTTCATAGGATCGAACCTCGCCGACAGCCTGTTGTCGGATGGCGAGCCGGTACTGGTGATCGACAATCTCAGCCGTCCGGGCGTCCAGCAGAACCTTGAATGGCTGGCGCAAAAACACGGTGGTCGCCTCACGGTGGAGACGATCGACGTGCGAGACGCCAACGCACTGGCGCCTGTCTTGATGGTTTCCAGGGCAATTTTCCATCTGGCCGCGCAAACCGCCGTCACCACAAGCTTGGTCGAGCCGGGCGAGGATTTCGACATCAACCTTCGCGGTACGTTCAACGTTCTGGAGGCGGCGCGACTGAGCGGTGAGCGCATCCCTGTGATCTTCGCCAGCACCAACAAGGTCTATGGCAGCCTGCCCGACGTCGCGGTCCGCGAGGACGGCGATTGCTATGTGCCTTGCGACAGCGTCATCCAGGCGAACGGCATCGATGAGGCTCGGGGCCTGGACTTCTGCACGCCCTACGGTTGCTCCAAAGGCGCGGCGGATCAGTATGTGCTCGACTATGCCAAATCTTACGGCATGCCGACGGCGGTTCTGCGGATGAGCTGCATCTATGGACCGCGCCAGTTCGGAACCGAGGACCAGGGCTGGGTCGCACACTTCCTGCTCAGCGCGCTGACGGGACGCCCAATCACCATTTACGGCGACGGCAGGCAAGTGCGCGATATCCTGCATGTCTCCGATGCCGTCGCCGCCTACAGGGCCGTGCTCGATCGCATCGAGACCACCAAAGGCCAGGCATTCAATCTTGGCGGCGGCCCGGAAAATGCGGTCAGCCTGCGCAGGTTGTTGAGCGAAATCCGTAGCCTGACCGGCCATGATCTTTCAATCCGCCATGATGGGGAACGCACCGGCGACCAGCCCTTCTTCGTCGCCGACACCCGCAAGATCAAAACCGCGCTTGGCTGGATGGCCCATGTTTCATGGCGCGAAGGCATCCGTGACCTCGCCGACTGGCTGCAGCGCCATCGGCTCGAGCCTCGCCCTGAAGCCGTGAGGTACGTTGCATGAAAATCGCCCTGGTAAACCCGTCCTGGACGTATGACGACAGCATTTATTTCGGCTGCCGCCAACCGCATCTGCCGCTGGAACTCGGCTATTCGAAGGCCCTGCTCGAAGCCGCCGGACATCAGGTGCTGATGCTGGATGGCCAGTTGCAGAAGCTCGATAATTCCGGTCTCTGCGAGCGGGTGGCTGATTTCGCCCCGGCTATGACCGTCGTCAGTACCGCCCCGACCTATCTGTTCTGGCGCTGCGCACCGCCGGAATTGCGTGTGCCGGCCGATTTCCTCAACCGTCTGGCCGGGCGCGGTGGACGCACGGTCGCGGTCGGGCCGCACGGCTCTGCAACGCCGGCGCCGACCTTGCGCAAGCTCGGCGTCGACATCGTCGTGCGCGGCGAATGCGAAGAAGTCGTCGAGCAACTTGCCCGGCGCGACGATTGGAGCGCCGTGCCCTCAACCGCTTATCTGCGGGATGCCAGGGTTGTTTCGAACGGCGGCGTCCACGCCAGCTCGTTTGTCGATCATCCGCCACTCGAATGGCCAGCGGACTGGATCGCAGCCCATGCGCATCACCATCACAGGTTTGACGACAGTCAGGTCGGGTTCGGCGCGGAAGTGGAGGCATCGCGCGGCTGTCCCTACAATTGCAGCTTCTGCGCCAAGATCGATTTCCGTGATGCCTATCGCCGTCGAAACCACGAAGCGGTGGTAGCGGAGATCGATCGGCTGATTGCCCAGGGTGTCGGCTACGTCTACTTCATCGACGAGATCTTCCTGCCGCAAAAAGCGTTGCTGGAAGCCTTGGTCGATCGCGACGTGAAATTCGGCGTACAGACCCGCATCGATCTGTGGAAGCCCGAGCTGCTGGAATTGCTGGGCGCCGCGGGCTGCGTCTCCATCGAGGCCGGGCTCGAAAGCCTGACCGTCGAAGGCCGGGCGATGCTGGCCAAGCGCTGCCGGCTGGGGACCGAGGAACTCGCCGCGCTGCTCGTCGATGCCAGACGTCACGTTCCATTTGTCCAGGCCAATCTGATCGGCGTGGTCGAAGATGATCCCGCCTTGGTCGAGCATTGGCGAACTCACCTGATCGACCACGGCGTATGGGCCAACGAACCTGTGCCGCTTTACCCGTATCCGAGTTCGCCCAGCTACCGCGAGATGTGGGGCGAACCCGACGACCTTGCCTGGGAGCGGGCCCATGATCACTACCTCGCGTCGTTCCAGAAATTCAGTGACATCCAGGAGAGGCGCCCGCGGCCGCTGGCGGAGCTGGAGGCGACATGTTGCGGACACTGACGCCGCGCTCGCGGCGCATCCTGATGACCGTCGATGCCGTGGGCGGCGTATGGCGCTATGCCCTCGATCTGGCACGGGAACTTGTGAACGGCGGCGACAACATGGTGCTTGCCGGCCTCGGTCCGCAACCTTCGAGGCAGCAGGCCGAGGAGGCGGAGGCTTTCACGACGCTGATCTGGTTGAACACGCCGCCGGATTGGATGACCCGCGACGGCGGCGACCTCGACGCGCTGCCGCGGGAATTGCATGCGCCCATGCGCGACCACGCCATCGACCTTGTCCATTTCAACGCGCCGACGCAGGCATCGGGATTCGATGCGCCATGCCCAGCCGTGGTGGTCTCCCATTCCTGCGTGACGACATGGTTCCACGCCGTCAGGAAACAGACAGTGGACGGCGCATGGGCCTGGCAGAAGGAGCGCAACAGGCGCGGCTTGGATCGGGCCGACGCAGTCATTGCGCCGAGCCGCAGCCACGCCGACATGCTTGAGACCTGCTACGGCCCGATCGCGCGCCTGCACGTCGTGGCGAATAGCGCCCGCCCCGTCCCGAGAGCCGAAAAGCGTCAACCGCTCGTCTTCGCCGCCGCCCGTTGGTGGGACGAGGGCAAAAATGCGGCGGTGATCGACCAGGCCGCGTCACTGACGCAATGGCCCATCTTTGCCGCCGGTTCGATGCACGGTCCCAACGGCGGGCGTGCCGGCTTCAGCTATGCCGTTCCTCTGGGAGCACTGCCGTCTCACGAGGTGCGCTCCTTGATGGCGCGCGCCGGTATTTTCGTGTCGCCATCGATCTATGAGCCATTCGGTCTGGCCGCGCTGGAAGCTGCCATGTCGGCAACGCCACTGGTGCTTTCCGACATCGCAACTTATCGCGAACTATGGGACGGGGCCGCGATGTTCTTTGATGCGCGCAATCCGCACGACCTCGCTGCCTGCCTCAATCGTCTCTCCAGCGACGCCGAATTCAGGCGGGAGCTCGGCCAGGCAGCCATGCGACGGAGCCGCCGGTTTACACTGGTCAGGCAAGCGGCGGCCATGCGAGGCGTCTACGACAAGGCGGCCCTGGCCATGGCGGGGCGCTGACCATGCGCTTTCTGTTCTACACCCACTCGGTCGTTTCCGACTGGAACCACGGCAATGCCCATTTCCTGCGCGGTATCATGCGGGAACTGATCGCGCGCCGGCACCAGGCGGTGGCGCTGGAGCCGGCGGACGGTTGGAGCCGTTCGAACCTGCTGGCCGAGAAGGGACCCTTCGCCATCGAACGCTTCCGCAAGGATTTCCCAGAACTGATGCCGGTGACCTATGATGCCGGGTTCGATCACGAAGCCTGGATCGCTGAGGCCGACGTCGTGATCGTTCATGAGTGGACGGATCCGGAGCTTGTCGCACGCATCGGCCGTGCCCGGGCCGCTGGCGGCAACTTCATCCTTCTGTTTCATGACACCCACCACCGGGCCGTATCGGCGACCGAGGCAATCTCGGCGCTGCGGTTGGAGCACTATGACGGCGTTCTCGCTTTTGGCGAAGCCTTGCGCGAGAGCTATCTGCGCGCCGGCTGGGGCAAGCGCGTCTTCACCTGGCATGAGGCCGCGGACGATCGCCTGTTCAAGCCGCACCCGGAGATCCACGTCACGTCCGATCTGGTCTGGATTGGAAACTGGGGCGACGATGAACGAACCATCGAACTCAGGGAGTTTCTGATCAAGCCGGTGCGCGATCTCGGCCTTGAGGCCACGGTGCACGGCGTCCGCTATCCCAAGCCGGCGCTCACGGACCTAGCCGCCGCCGGACTGCGCTATGACGGATGGATCGCCAATGCCGACGTGCCGAAGGCGTTCGCCGCGCATCGTGTCACCATCCACATCCCACGGCGCCCCTATCGTGAGGGTTTGCCCGGAATTCCGACGATCCGCATGTTCGAGGCGCTCGCCTGCGGCATTCCGCTGATTTCAGCACCGTGGTCCGATGTCGAGCAGCTGTTCAGGCCAGGCGTCGACTTTCTGTTTGCCCACAATGGCTCGCAAATGCGGCAACACCTGCGGGCGGTATTGGCCGATGCGGATTTCGCGGCTTCCCTGGTGACTTCGGGTCTCGAGACCATCCGCTCGCGGCACACCTGCCAGCACCGCGTCGACGAGTTGTTCGGCGTGCTCACGGAATGCACAGCCGAACACACCATCAACAAGACCACCGCAAAGGAAGCCGCCGCATGAAGATGGCATTCTACGGATCGAGCCTCTTGTCGTCCTACTGGAACGGTGCCGCGACTTACTATCGCGGGTTGCTGAAGGCGCTTTCCCAATTGGGCTACGAAATCACCTTCTATGAGCCCGACGTCTACGACCGGCAGAAGAACCGCGACATCGAGGCGCCTGACTGGTGCACTGTGGTCGTATATGAAGCGACCCAGCACGCACTGATGCAGGTCGCGGCACGCGCCGCCAGCGCCGATATCGTCGTCAAGGCGAGTGGCGTCGGTTTCGAGGACGAGGCGCTGCTGCGCGCCGTCCTCGACCACGCCCGCAGCGACGCGCTGGTGGTATTCTGGGACGTGGACGCTCCAGCAACCCTTGCCCAGCTACGCGACGAACCGGACCATCCGCTCCATGGCGCCCTGCAAGAAATCGACCTTGTGCTGACCTATGGCGGCGGCGACCCCGTCGTCTGGGCCTACCGTGCCATGGGGGCTAACGAATGCGTGCCGATCTACAATGCGCTCGATCCCCAAACGCATCACCCGGTCGCCAGCAATGCGCGTTTCGCTTGCGATCTGGCGTTCCTGGGCAACCGGCTGCCGGATCGTGAGGCACGCGTCGAAGCGTTCTTCCTCGATCCCGCAAGCCAGCTTCCGAAACAGCGTTTTCTGCTCGGCGGATCTGGCTGGGGGGACAAGCCGCTTCCCGCCAACGTCGGCTGGCTTGGTCACGTTGGCACCCGCGATCATAATGCCTTCAACGTCACACCCAAGGCAGTGCTGAACATCAGCCGCGACAGCATGGCCGTAAACGGTTTTTCACCGGCCACGCGTGTCTTCGAGGCGGCTGGCGCCGGTGCCTGCCTCATCACCGACGCATGGCTGGGCGTGGAACTGTTCCTGAAACCAGGCGAGGAGATCCTGGTGGCACGCGACGGCGGCGATGTCGCCGAGATCATGCGCTCGCTGACCTCCAGTCGTGCAAAAGCAATCGGCCAGGCCGCACTTTGCCGCGTGCTGGCCGACCATACCTACGCGCTGCGGGCGGACGTGGCCGATGCCGTCTTCAAACGTCATTTCGAGCAGGGGACCGTGGAGGCAGCGGAATGACCAAGCAATTGAACATCGTCCTTCTCGGCCTGTCGCTGTCCTCGTCCTGGGGAAACGGCCACGCCACGACGTTTCGAGGCCTGCTGAAAGGTCTGCACGAACTCGGCCACCGCGTGACCTTTCTGGAGCGCGACGTGCCGTGGTACGCCAACCACCGCGATCTGCGAGATCCGGATTTCTGCGCCTTGCGCTACTACGAAACCACTGCGGAGTTGCAACGCGACTACGCCCGGTGCCTGGAGCAGGCCGACATCGTCGTCATCGGCTCCTTCGTGCCGGAAGGGCGCGTGGTCATCGACATCGTCGCTTCATTTTGCAAGGGGCGCTTCTGCTTCTACGACATCGACACACCGGTGACCGTGGCGCAGCTTTCGGCCGATGATTGCGATTATCTGAGCTGGCGGCAGATTCCGTATTTCGATGTCTACTTCTCGTTCACCGGCGGGCCGATGCTTGGCCATCTGGTGGAGGAGTTCGGCGCGCGCCGAGCCGAACCGCTCTACTGCTCGGCCGACCCGGAACGGCATCACCGGACCGGCGATCCGATCCGCTGGGATCTCGGCTATCTCGGCACCTACAGCGCGGATCGGCAGGCAACGCTGAACGCGCTGCTGCTCGAACCCGCACGGCATATGCCGGACCGCCGTTTCGTCGTAGCGGGCTCGCAATACCCCTCCGACATCACCTGGCCGGACAATGTCGAACGCATCGAACATTTGCCGCCGGCCGATCATGCCGCGTTCTACAGCCGTCAGCGCTACACGCTGAACGTCACACGCAGTTCCATGATCGCTGCCGGATGGTCGCCCAGTGTGCGCCTGTTCGAAGCGGCTGCTTGCGGCACGCCCATCATCAGCGATCGCTGGCCAGGGCTCGACAGCTTCTTTCCCGCATCGGCTATCCACACCGCCGGAGAAACGGACGCTGTCGTCGAGATCCTCTTCGGCGAGTCCGAGCGCACACGCCGGGCCATGGCCCGCCGGGCCCGCGAACGCGTCCTCGCATCCCACACCGGTGCGGCCAGGGCCCGCGAATTCGTGGCGGCGTTGACAGAGCCAAGGGCGGCGGCCCTCGAATTCGACATCGGAAGCGCAGCATGACCGGCATACAGGAGAAAACGACGATGCGACAAAAAAGAAACGCGCAAAGGGCAAAGGCAGTGCTTGTTGCCGGCGGTGCGGGATTCCTCGGTTCGCATCTTTGCGAAGCATTGCTCCGCGACGGCTGGCGCGTGATCTGCGCCGACAATTTCCTGACTGGGCGCATGGAGAACATCATCTCGATCATGGACCAGCCGGGTTTCCGATTGATCGAGCAGGACATCTGCCGGCCATTGGATCTCGGCGAGCCCGTGGAGCGTATCTTCAATCTGGCATGCGCTGCCTCGCCGCCGCGTTACCAGGCCGACCCGATCCACACCACGCGAACCTGTGTGATCGGCACGCTCAACCTGCTTGAACTCGCTGCCCACAATAACGCGCGGCTGCTACAGGCCTCGACGAGCGAAGTGTATGGCGATCCGGAGCAACATCCTCAGAAGGAGGACTATGTTGGCCATGTGAACTGCACCGGCCCACGCGCCTGCTACGACGAGGGCAAGCGCACCGCCGAAACGCTTTGCTTCGACTATCTTAGAGCCGGCAAAGCCGACGTGCGCGTCGCGCGCATCTTCAACACCTACGGTCCGAGAATGGATCCGGCGGACGGCCGCATCGTCTCGAACCTGATCATGCAGGCGCTCGAGAAACGTCCTCTGACGATCTTCGGCGACGGCTTGCAGACGCGATCCTTCTGCTACGTCTCCGATCAGATTGATGGATTGAGGCGACTGATGGATATCGATCCCAATCCGGGCAAGCCGGTCAACCTGGGCAATCCCGGAGAATTCAGCATCGTGCGACTGGCGGCGTTGGTAAAAGCGATGACCGGCACCAAATCGGATCTGAGATTTCTGCCGCTGCCGCAAGACGATCCTCGGCGCAGGCAGCCCGATATTTCGCGTGCAAAAGCGCTGCTCGGCTGGACACCGAAGGTGCCCCTCAACGAAGGGCTCAAGCTGACGATCGATTATTTCGCGGCGCTAGAAGGCAGTCGCATCGGCGATCAGATGACAGGCTTTGCCAAAAGGGCGAGACCCGCATCCGGCGGGCTGCAGAACCTTCCGGCATGATGCGAGCCGGCGGTCGAATCTTTCCCGAGATCGTGCGGAACATCCGCCCAAGCTTGTGGTTTGGCGGGAGGACCCGATACGGAGGATCATCCTCATGCAACCCAAGCGACCCGCGAGGGATATCGACCAGATGGCCGAACGCGAAACGGCTGCCTATCTGCGGCGCGCCTCGATTACCTATCTCGAGTGCTGCGTCAGCCTGATGATGACGCATCTCCAGCGGGAGGAAGTGGCCACTATTCTCGAGCAGGAAGCAGACATGTTGCGAAGGCTGGACTGATCGGAACGATCATGCCCGGCATTCGTCCAGGAACCGTATCAGTCGCATCCTATATCGGTCTGCCGTCGCGGCCAGCCTTGCTTTTTCCCGGCCACTTTCGGATTGCGCAGCCGTGCTCCAGAGCCCGAGCTGGAATGCCAAATAGCACGGTTCGAAAAAGCCGATGTGGCCGTTGTCGATGGCAAGCTTCATTCCTTGGACCAGGGTCCTCACATCGCTGTCGGATAGCTCGTACTCGACACGGGCGCCGGCAATGTCCCACTCAATTGGCTGGCAGCCGATCAAATCGTGTGCCCGGCAATGGTCGACAGCATCTGTCTTGAGCGCCGTGCCGTCGGCACGAACGAGAAACTCCCACGGTTGGAGCTTTCCGTCGATTTCAACCCGCTGAAGCACATGCGCGGGAGTTTTTTTCGCGAGCCAACCGCGCAACGTCGCCGCGCGTTTTTCGCCCACGGCTTCCGACGCATTGGAAACAGCCATCTCCGCGAGTGCAAGCAATGATGCACCCGGTTCGCAAGTTCGAAGATTGAGCGCACGCCAGGCCAGGTAATTTGTGAACTCCGCGATCAGTCTTTCCCTGGGCAGCGGCGCCTGATCCATCGTGGTGCCGTCAATCCACCGTTCAACCAGAAAGCCATGGCAAAACGCGACAACTTGCGACCCGAACCCGGCTTCATGCAACATCGCCGCGGCTCTTTTCTTGCTCAGTCCGGTTTCGCCGAGGCCGGCGAATTTGACGAGCCAGCGGTCACGCCCGGCGGACGCCAGGAATTTACGCCGCTCGTTACCGCGTGGGCTCGGCGGCCAGCGCCCTTCATCGGCGTAGTGGGCGGCCCGCCACTCGCCGCCAGATAGCTCGGTCAGGCTTAATTCCGGCCTGCCGACCGCCTCGGCCACCCAGTCGCGCAACGTGGGGATTTTCGAGCTTTCGGAGAAGGTGCATTCAAACGCCGTCGCCACATGCTTCGGACAGCGCGACCATGTCTCCCGAGCCTCCCGCGACGCTTCGATGCCCGGGCCCCCTGAATGGCTGGGGAACAGGTGAATGCGGTCCGTATCGATACCCAGTTCACGCAGCCACACGACAACGGCATGCATCGAACTGCCGGACAGGCCAGGACCCTCGTCGACAACGGCGAAACGCGCCGATGGATTGTTCATCCAAGTGGCGATCGACCGCGGATCGGCGTTGACATGCCTGCGGAAGGGATGGCCGATCGGGCGAACGCTGAATGGTGCCGGCGCACCAATCGAGGCCGCCACCATAGCTGCCAGCCCGAGGCCAATGCTGCGGACGCCGATCACACATGTGTTCGCATCGAGACCCGACTTCTGTGCTGCGTCCAAATAGCTTTCGGGATAAAGCGCATAATGCGCATAACCCTCGGCAGAGCCGGTCACAACCTCGGCTTGGCAGTCGAGCCCGGCCAGCAGTTTGAGAAGTCCCGGGTCGATGCCACCGCCGGCGTCAAAACCGCTTTGCCACGACTTCGCCACCTCTGCCGCAAGTCCGACCAGCAACCTGGCGCCTTGCTGTTGTCGTGGCGAAAAGATGTCGATGCCGCTAGTTTCGAAATCGACATCGGCAAGCGCCTGAACCAGCTCCGACACGCTGATGAACAGTCCGACCAATGCAGCATGGCGTTGGATGCCATGAGACATCCGATCCAGGCTTTCGGCCATTTCGCTTGCTGCTTCGCGAAGCTGTTGTGCGTTCTGCGTCTGCTTGTGGTCGCCGTAGACGATCATCGATCGGTTTTCCAATGCTTGCCGTGCGGCAACGCATCGAATGCAGCTTCGATCCATGCTGTCTCGCGCAATTTTTCGATGGGCGGAGGAACATTCCGGCACGCTGATGGTTCGGCGCCAGGAACTTACCTTTGAACAACATAGGGTGGCGGTTCGTGGGATCGAAAAAGGTTCGTGTTGGTATCGTTGGTGTCGGCAACTGCGCATCCTCCCTCGTGCAGGGCCTCTCCTTTTACCGTCACGCGAAAAGCAACGAACCAATCCCTGGGCTGATGCATGCCGACCTTGGCGGCTACCATGTCGACGACATCGAGATTGTCTGCGCATTCGATGTCGCCAGGAGCAAAGTTGGCCTCGACGTCGCGGAAGCGATCTACGCCGCCCCCAACAACACGTTCCGCTTTGCCGACGCGTTGACAACCGGCGTTCGCGTCGAGCGCGGACCGACGCTGGACGGGATCGGCAAATATTTGCGTGACGAGATTGAAGAAGCTCCGGAGCCGGTTGCCAATGTCAGCGAGATCCTGCGCGACAGCAACGCTGACGTGCTGGTTTCCTACCTGCCGGTGGGTTCCGAGGAGGCGACCTGCTTCTATGCCGAATGCGCACTCGAGGCCGGCTGCGCCTTCGTCAATTGCATACCCGTTTTCATCGCCTCACGTCCGGAATGGCGCCGGCGCTTTGAGCAGCGAGGACTGCCGCTGGTCGGCGACGATATCAAGAGCCAGGTCGGCGCGACCATCGTGCACCGGTTGCTGGCCAATCTCTTTCGCGAACGCGGCGTGCGCATCGACCGCACCTATCAGCTGAATTTCGGCGGCAACACCGATTTTCTCAACATGCTGGAACGCGAGCGGCTGGAATCGAAGAAAATCTCGAAGACACAGTCCGTGGCCAGCCAGTTCGATGTTCCCCTGGAGCCGGGCAATATCCATGTCGGCCCGAGCGACCATGTGCCTTGGCTCACCGATCGCAAATGGGCCTATATAAGGGTGGAAGGCACGACTTTCGGCGGCGTGCCGCTCAATGCCGAACTCAAGCTGGAAGTCTGGGATTCTCCAAATTCAGCGGGCGTGGTGATCGATGCGTTACGCTGCGCCAAGCTGGCGCTCGATCGCGGCATAGCCGGTGCCCTGACCGGTCCCTGCAGTTATTTCATGAAGTCGCCTCCCGAACAGTTCACCGACGCCGAAGCGCGGCAGCGCACGCTTGCGTTCATCGCTGGCAAGGACGAGCCTTTGCTCGATGCCGCAGAATGACGACGACCTTCTTTCTGATCCGCCATGCGGCACACGACAATGTCGGCTCTTATCTTGCAGGCCGGATGGACGGCGTTTGCCTCGGCGATGCCGGCAAGGCACAGGCAGCGCAGCTTGGCGGCCGCATGGCCCGGGAGCCTATCGTCGCGATCCTGTGCAGCCCGCGTGAGCGTACGCGAGAGACGGCGCTGCCAATCGCGCTAGCCTGCGGTGTCGGGGACATCGCGATCTGCGCCGAACTCGACGAGATCGACTTCGGCGACTGGTCGGGAAAGACTTTCGATGAGCTGAATGGCGACGCCAGTTGGCGAGCGTGGAATGACCAGCGGCAGGAGGCAAGGACACCCAGTGGCGAGACCATGCAGGATGTCCAGCAACGCATTGTGTCGCTGATGGCCGCGGTCCGCGAGCGGCATCAGAACCAATGCGTCGCCCTGGTCAGCCATGCCGATGTGATCAAGGTCGCCGTCTGCACCGTCCTTGGCTTGCCGGCCGGTGACTGCTTTCGCTTCGACATCGATCCCGCCTCGATCACGACGATCGTGTCGGGGGACTGGGGGGCGAAGCTGATCCGATTGAACGAAGTTGCCTGACGAGGATTTGCCGGATGCAGATGGTCATTTTCGGTCTTACCGTCACGTCTTCATGGGGTAACGGCCATGCCACTTTATGGAGGGGACTGATCAGAGCCCTCGCCCGGCGCGGCTGGTCCATTACCTTCTTCGAACGCGACACACCCTACTATGCCGGAACGCGCGATCTCGATCATCTGGACGGCGGCAACGTCGTGCTCTACCCGGACTGGGAGGACATCCGCCGGGTCGCGGAGCAAACGATCAAACGATCGGATGTCGTGATCGTCACCTCTTATTGTCCCGACGCCGTGGACGCCTCGCGGCTGGCGCAGCAGGCAGGGCGCGGAGTGCGGGTCTTCTACGATCTGGACACTCCAGTCACGCTTGCCCGCATCGAACAAGGTGAGCGTCCACCCTATTTCGGCCCCGAGGGTCTTGCGGATTTCGATCTCGTCCTGAGTTACACAGGCGGCCCGGCGATCGACGCGCTAAAGACGGTGCTGGGTGCGCGCTACGTGGTGCCGCTCTATGGGCATGTCGATCCCGACCAACACCGGCCGGCAGCGCCGCGAGCCGATTTCAGGGCCGATTTGTCCTATCTCGGAACCTATGCGCCAGATCGCCAGGCAGCAGTCGAAAATCTGCTGGTTCGCCCAGCTGCGCGCTTGCCGGACCAGCGCTTCGTCATCGGCGGCGCACAATACCCGCAGGAGTTCCCGTGGAGCGACAACATCTTCTTCGTCAGGCACCTTCCGCCGGCCGATCACCCGGCGTTTTTCTCATCCTCTCGTCTGACGCTGAATGTCACCCGCGAGGCGATGGCGCAAAAGGGCTGGTGCCCTTCGGGCCGGTTGTTTGAAGCAGCGGCATGTGGAGTGCCGATCATAACCGACACCTGGCCGGGCCTAAGCAGCTTCTTCGAACCCGGCAGCGAGATCCTGCTGGCCCACGACACCGATGACGTCGTCGCGGCGCTCGCCTTACCCGCAGGAGAACTCGATGCCATCAAAACCCGAGCGCGCGAACGGGTTCTCGACGAACACACCTCTGCTCGGCGCGCGGCGGAGCTGGACCACATTCTAAACGACGCCTTTCAAAGATCTCCCGGCGAACCGATGATGGAAGCAGTCTGATGTTGGGCATTGTGCCCGCTGCCGGGCGCGGCAGCCGCATTCAGCCGCTCGGCTTCTCCAAAGAGCTGCTGCCGGTCGGCAGTCGGATCGATGGGCAGACCGAGCGTCCCTGCGCCGTGAGCGAGTATCTGGTGCGGCGGATGGTGCGCGCCGGCGTCGACAAGATCTGTTTCATCATTGGATCGGGCAAATCCGACATTCTCGAATATTACGCCGCCGGCTATGGTGACGCCGCGGCTCTCTTCGTGGTGCAGCCCAATCCGGTTGGGCTTTGCGATGCGATTTTTCGGGCAGCTCCTCTCGTCGCGCCCAATGAGGTCGTCCTGGTCGGCCTTCCCGACACGATCTGGTTTCCCGAGGATGGCTTCTGTCATTTGCCTGACGATCAGCTTTCATTTCTGCTCTTCCCGGTGGATCGTCCGGAATTCTTCGACGCCGTCATTGTCGATGACCACGAGCGCGTGATCGAAATCCAGGTCAAGCAACAGGATGCCGGCACGAACTGGGTTTGGGGTGCGTTCAAGATGCCGGGCCAGATTCTGCATCAGCTTGCGGCACTCTGGCGCGAGCGGGAATGCCGTGACGAATATATCGGCACGTTGGTCAACGCCTACCTTGTGGCCGGAGGTCAAGCCTCCGGCGTCAAGGCTGGGTCCGCCTATGTCGATGTCGGCACGTTCAATGGCTATCGCACGGCTCTGCGGCTGCTCGAGGACGGCGCCGCACCCGTCCATCACCAAACCGCCACGATTATGCCAGGTGCCCGTTCGCATGTGCCTGTCGTTCCCGGCGAAGGAGCCTGATCATGCTGCATTCCCATGCCGAAATCCGCCGCCGTATCGATGCTCTCGGCCCATGGTTCCACAACATGGAACTGGCGGGTGTCGAAACCGCTCCCAACCATTTTCTCGGCAATTATCCGCTGATCAAATGGCGCAAATTCGCCGAGGCCATTCCCGGGGATCTGACAGGCAAGACGGTGTTGGATATCGGCTGCAATGCCGGTTTCTATTCCATCGAGATGAAACGGCGAGGTGCTGCCCGTGTCCTCGGCATCGATTTCGATGAGGCCTATCTGGCGCAGGCCCGCTTTGCCGCCGAGATCGCCAATTGCGAAATCGAATTCCAGAAACTTTCGGTCTACGACGTCGGCGCCCTGCGCGAAACATTCGATATCGTGCTGTTCATGGGGGTGCTTTATCACTTGCGCCACCCCTTGCTCGCGCTCGACCTTATCCGTGAGCATGTCGCCGGTGACCTGATGATCTTCCAGTCCATGCAGCGCGGCAGCACAGATCTGCCGGAGATGGAAGAGAACTATCATTTCTGGACGCATGACCTGTTCGACCGGCCGGAATTTCCCAAGCTCCATTTCATCGAGCACCGCTATGCCGATGACCCGACCAACTGGTGGATTCCCAACCGCGCCTGCACCGAAGCGATGCTGCGCAGCGCCGGATTTGAAATCGTCCTGCATCCGGAGCAGGAGGTCTATTTCTGCCGCGCCGCCGGCGACCCGGCCAGTGGCGGTCCCGTCTACCCCTCGAAAGGACAGCGCCATGATTGAAGCCGCGATGATCTGGAACGAGCCCAACAACAAATCGCATTGGGACCCGGAACTCGACCCTGATTGGAGCCGCTTTGCCAGGATGGCGATCCTGTCGGCGGACGCAATCGCATCTGAAAACCCGGCTTTGACCAAAGTGCTCGGCGGCATCTCGCCGATAGATCCGGGGTTCATCACCCGCATGAAGGAATTCGGCGTGCTGGATCATGTAGATGCCGTCGCTGTGCACGGCTTTCCCCTCGACTGGAATCTGTGGCAGATCCAGGAATGGCCGCAGAAGATCGGCGAGATCGCGACCGTCACCGACCTTCCCATCTGGGTCAGCGAAGTCGGCGTATCGACCTTCGGCGCCGAGGAAATCCAAGTCTGGGGGCTCAAGCGCACAGCTGAATTGCTGCTCGGCAATGCGCCACGCATCCAGTGGTACAGCCTCTATGATCTTCCGCGTGAATGGGAAGCAACGACGCGGCACCGCGAAGCCGAGGGCTCGTCTTATTACCGGCATTTCCATATGGGGCTGCTGCGCCAGGACGGCACGCCAAAGCCCGCGCTGGAGGAATTCCTGCGCCATGCACCTGCAATGGGCCTGGTGCAGTGGTTTCATTTCGAAGACCCGCGGCTGGACGATGCCGTCGCCTGGATGAAGCGGCTGGGTGTCACCAACATGCGTACCGGGCTTTCCTGGGCGGACAGCTTTCGGCCGAATGCGCTGGACTGGTTCGACCGGCAGATGGAAGCACTCGCCGATTTCGATGTGACGGTCACCTTCTGCTTCACACCTCAGCACCGCGGAATGATGCCCCACCACACCAGCCCCCCCCTGGTGCCGGAGGAGTTCGCGGAATTCTGTTCAACCATGATCCGCCGCTATGCGCCTGGCATGACATCGGCCTCGCTCCCCACGCAGCGGGCCTCGGCCGCGTGAAATGTCATGGTGCCCATGCATCAGATGCCGGGCTCCGCGACGCCGTTGACAGGTGGAGATGCGGCGCAGGGCAACGAGAAGCGACCGGCCGCGACGCTCACCGTCCTCAATGTCGCCTACCCTCTCGCGCCCGTCGGCCCCGACGCTGTCGGCGGTGCCGAACAGGTTCTGTCGATGCTCGATCGGGCACTGGTTCAGGCCGGTCATCGGTCTATCGTCATTGGCTGCGGAGGCTCCCGAACGAGCGGCACGCTTGTGGAAATACCGGCCGAAAACGGCGTACTCGACGAGGCGGCGAAGAGCCGCGCGCAACAGGCCCATCGCGACGCGATCGCGGCTGCCCGCGCCCGATGGCCCATCGACGTGGTTCATCTGCACGGCATTGATTTCGACGCTTATCTGCCCGACGATGGTCCGACCTTGGTGACCCTCCACCTGCCATTGGATTGGTATCCGGCCGCGGCATTGCGCCCGACGCGCGGTGACCTCTGGCTCCATGCGGTCTCGCCCAGCCAGCAGAAAACCGCGCCATCAGGCGCCAGGCTGGCGGCGCCCATTCCAAACGGCGTTGACATCGAAGCACTGACCCTGCTGCAGCCGAAGCGCGACTTTGCCCTTGTTCTAAGCCGGGTTTGCCCGGAAAAGGGCGTCCACCTGGCGCTCGACGCAGCCAAACAGGCAGATGTGCCGCTGGTCATCGGCGGCAAGGTCTATCCCTATGAAACGCATACGCGGTACTTTCGCGATGAGGTCCAATCTCGCCTCGATGGCCGCCGCCGCTTCCTTGGCCCGCTCGGCTTCACCGCCAAGCGACGCATTCTCAACGCAGCGCGCTGTCTGGTCATTCCGAGCCTCGCAGCCGAGACCAGCTCGCTTGTGGCCATGGAGGCCCTCGCCTGCGGTACCCCGGTGGTCGCCTTTCCAAATGGTGCGCTTCCCGATGTCATAGAGCACGGCAGGACGGGCTTTCTCGTCGACACGGTCGATGAGATGGCCCAAGCCATTCTTGCGGCGTCCAGCTTGGATGCCGAGACATGCAGGGCCGAAGCGCGACGGCGGTTTTCGCTGGAACGGATGATCTCGTCTTACATGGACGCCTATCAGGCGCTGGCACAGCTTGGCAGTGGTCGCCGGCGCTTCGCCGCGGTGCCGTGAGTAAAGCTGTGCTGCGCAGCGAAATCATCGGTGACCTCGCACAATTCGACGCCTTGACGCCGCACTGGTGGAAACTGTGGCAGCAGAGTCCCTCGGCGACGCCGTTTCAATCTCCCGCCTGGCTGGTGCCGTGGTGGCACGCATTCGCACCCGGTGAACTGGCGACGGTCGCGGTATGGCGCGGCGGCGATCTGGTCGGGCTGGCGCCGCTCTATCTCGAGCATGGGACCGCCGGTTCGAAGCTGCTTCCGGTCGGCATTTCGCTCAGCGACTACCTGGACATTCTGGCTGTCCCTGGGATCGAAGCCGAGGTCGTCGCCATTGTCGCCGAGTCGATCCTCTCGATCGGGTGGGTGCAATGGATCTTGTCGGACTTGCCGCAGGACAGCGTCGCCCTTGCGATGACGCATCCCGAGATGGATTGGCCGACCGCCCATGCCGCCTGCCCCGTGCTCGCCCTCGCCGGCGACGAAACGCTTGCAGGCTGCGTCCCCGCAAGACGCAGACGCCAGTTGCGTCGGGCGCGTCAAGCCGCATCAAGATGCGGCCGGATCGCGATGTCGTCGGCGAGCGGCAGTCCGCAAACCTTCCTCGATCAGTTGATCCGCCTGCACAATATGCGCTGGGCCGAACAAGGAGGCGGTGTGTTGGCCAACGCCGCCGTCGAGCAATTCCATCGGCTCTCACTTCCCGTGCTCGATGCTCACGGTCTGGTGCGATGCTGGCTGTTCGCGATCGATGGCGGGACCGTCGGCGCCTATTACGGATTTCACCACTGCGGCCGTGCCTATGCTTACCTCGGTGGCTTCGACCCTGCTTATGCCGAGGAGAGCCCAGGCGCGATCCTGATTGGCCACGCAATCGCGGAAGCGATCCGCGAAGATGCGCGCGAGTTCGATTTCCTGCGCGGCCAGGAGGCCTATAAATATGGCTGGGGCGCCGTCGACAGGTGGACGATGCGCAGGGTCTGGACGCGGAGTTGATGCATGAGTGTAACCGCACCGAAAGCCGCCCGGCGCCTGACATCGGTCAGGCTGGCGGTTGAAGACTGCGTGGCCGATGGCATTTGCGCCGAAGGCGTTCTCGTCAGACTGGCGCTCCACCTGCCGCCCACAATTGGAGCGGCGGAATTGGCGGAGGTCGTGCTGAAGGTCCAGCCGGCGGATGCCGGCGACGCAGCAAGGCTGCGAAAGGTCGCCGGACTGCTGCGCTGCAAGCCAGACGTCTTCGCCATGTTGCAGGCAGCGGGTGGCGCCGTTCGGCATGAGCGCAATGAGGATGAGACGAATGTCGCTGTCGTCAGGCGGCTGGCCTCCAGCTTCGATGCCGCGGCAGCGATTTCGGGAGCCGCGAGTGTCCAACTGGCATCCCTCGGCGATGAGGCAAGGCTCACAGCCACGACCAACGAAATCGTTGCATGGCTGGAAGCGCGAGAATTCACCGGAAGGGAACGGAGCATCCTCGACATCGGTTGCGGCATCGGCCGTTTCGAGCGTGCGCTGTGCAAATCCTTCAAGCGGATGGTCGGCATCGACATATCGCCGCGGATGATCTCCATCGCCTCCGAGCAATGCGCCGCACTCGGCAATGTCGAGTTGCGACAAACCTCCGGTCTCGATCTGTCCGAATTCGCCGATGCCAGTTTCGATTGCGTGCTGGCGGTGGACAGCTTTCCCTATCTGGTTCTGGCCGGCATGGCTGATCGGCATTTCGACGAAATTGCGCGCGTTCTGAAACGGCCGGGCTGGCTCGCCTTGCTGAACTATTCCTATCGCGGATCACTTCTCTCAGACCGCGATGACATCGGCCGTCTGGCGCAAGCTCATCAATTGCGGGTCCTCATCGACGGCGAGAAGCCGTTTCGGTCGTGGGATGGCGACGCCTTTCTGCTCGCTGGGTGAAGCGGAACATTACAGCGCGATGCCAGTTCGGACGTCGAACAACGGGCACCGACGAGTGTCCCCGATTCGAAGGAGGATATCATGGCATCCGGCGGTAAAAAACATTTCGGCCGCAGCAGCCAGGCAAGAGTGCCGACGCCGGCGCGGTGACCTCACCGGAGAAGGACGAGATCGAAGAAAACGCGGTCTTGTCGAATCGCGACAAGAAGCAGCATGGCCAGGAGCGCGGGCAGGACGGCAATCGGATCAAGTCCGATCAATATCCGGGTCACGCCGCTGACCGATTGCCTAAGGACTGAACGCTACCGCAGCGCGTCCATGGCCCGCGGCGACGAAGGAGCAGCAAGGAAATAAACCTGTGCAAGGGGCCGCTGGTGAGCTTCTTGGCGGTGGACACCGCCTTGTAATGCAAGGCGCTTACCACCACACTAGGATCAAGGGACCGCTATCAAGAGAATGTGATGTCTCGTTCGAGCGACGATACCGCGGATCCGCATGTCGAGATGGCTGTGGATCAGGAGATTGCTTCCCTGCTGGCCGCCATAGAGCAGGAAAAAATTCCAGATCGCCTGACCGAGCTGGCGATCGAATTGCAAAACGCGCTCGTCGAGAAACGTCGACGCCACGTGAAGAACTGACTATCTGCGGCCGTCGACCTCGACATCGAGCTGACCATCCGACAGCTGGTTTCGTCTTTCCATCAATGTCTGCAGCGAACTCTCCCCCAGGAATTCAAGGATGTTGGCGCGCGCACGGTTCAGGCGGCTTTTGACCGTCCCGACCGCGCAACCGCATATGTCGGCGGTTTCCTCGTAGCTCACTCCCAAAACGCCGATCAGCATCAGGACCTCGCGTTGGTGTTCAGGCAGCCTTTGAATGGCGCCGTGAACTTCCCTGCTCTGAACCGTCCATTCCTGGGTAGCTTCCGAAATTGGCCTCGAAGACGCGCAATCGAGCAGGCCGGGCGCCTCCCGGGCAGCGATCTTGACCCGGGTGTAATAAGTGTTGCGCATGATGGTGAAGAGCCACGACTTCATGCGCGTACCGGGTTCGAACTTGTCGATGTTGGCGAGACCCTTGGTCAGTGTCTCCTGCACGAGATCGTCGGCGTCGTCGGGGACGCGGCAGAAGGTGCGCGCGAATGCCCGCAGGGCAGGTATCAGGTCAACGATGGAAACTTCACTGGTTTCCTGGTCGGCCAAAAGGCAGCCTCCGGATGACAATGGTCCAGCTCCCAGAAGAAAGAGTGTGTGAACGCAGCCCCAGCTAAATGCATGGAAGTTTGGTTCGTTCCTCGTGCTGGAGACAACTCTTCATAAATTCTGCGCAGGCGGAGATATCTGTCATCCGATCGGCGCGCACCATCGCCGCAGCAGTCACGGCTCCTCCGACAGCGGTGTCTCCAGCGTCCATTTTTTACGGGAACAAAGCCGCTCACCGGCAGTTTGATGGCTTGACCACTTCAACCTTCCGGTATCGATCGAGGACCTGTCATGGCCAAATCCGCTCGCCCCTCCGCTCGCCAATCGGCAAGTGGACTGGATCAGAATAGCGCGCGCGGAAATGGCGGCGAGTTGCACCAGATCGCGGGGGATGAAACGCCTGCCCTTACGACGGCGCTCGGAACGCCTGTCTCCGACGACCAAAACACATTGCGGATCGGTGAGCGCGGACCATCGCTGATCGAGGACTTTCACTTTCGCGAGAAGATTTTCCACTTCGACCACGAACGCATCCCGGAAAGGGTCGTTCATGCCCGCGGCTACGGTGCGCATGGTTTTTTCGAGACCTACGAGTCACTTGCCAAATACACACGTGCCGACATTTTTCAGCGTGTTGGTGAAAAGACGCCGGCATTCGTTCGTTTCTCGACGGTTGCCGGCAACAAGGGCTCGTTCGATCTCGCCCGCGACGTGCGCGGCTTCGCGGTCAAGCTCTACACCAAGGAAGGCAATTGGGACCTGGTCGGCAACAACATCCCGGTCTTCTTCATCCAGGACGCCATCAAGTTTCCCGATCTGATCCACGCCGCCAAACAGGAGCCCGACCGCGCCTTTCCGCAGGCACAGACGGCGCACGACAATTTCTGGGACTTCATCAGCCTGATGCCGGAATCGATGCACATGGTGATGTGGATCATGTCGGATCGCGCGATCCCGCGTTCCTTCCGCTTCATGCAAGGCTTTGGTGTGCACACGTTCCGCCTCGTCAACGCGAAGGACGAATCCACCTTCGTCAAGTTCATCTGGAAACCCAAGCTCGGCATGCAATCGGTGGTCTGGAACGAGGCGGTCAAGATCAATGGCGCCGATCCCGACTTCCATCGCCGCGATCTGTGGGAGGCCATACAGGCCGGCAATTTCCCGGAATGGGAGTTGACGGTGCAACTGTTCGATCAGGCGTTTGCCGACAGTTTCGACTTCGATATCCTGGATGCAACGAAGATCATTCCCGAAGAGGTCCTCGAACCAATTCCGGTCGGTCGGCTGGTGCTCGACAGGATGCCGGATAATTTCTTCGCCGAGACCGAGCAGGTTGCGTTCATGACGCAGAATGTGCCGCCCGGAATCGATTTCTCCAACGATCCGCTTCTGCAAGGCCGCAACTTCTCTTATCTCGATACCCAATTGAAACGGCTGGGCAGCCCGAACTTTACCCATCTGCCGATCAATGCGCCGAAGTGCCCGTTCGCCCATTTTCAACAGGACGGGCACATGGCCATGCGCAATCCGGCCGGTCGCGCCAATTATGAGCCGAACTCATGGGGACTGGGACCGCGCGAGGATCCGCAGCGTGGCTTCCGTTCTTTTGCCGATGCCGAAGAAGGGCAGAAAGTACGTCTGCGCGCGGAGAGCTTCGCCGATCACTACAGCCAGGCCCGGCAATTCTTCAACAGCCAGACACCACCGGAGCAGCGTCACATCGCGATGGCGCTGACATTTGAACTGAGCAAGGTCCAGGCACCGGCGATCCGCGAGCGCATGGTTTCGCATTTGTTGAACATCGATGAAACGCTGGCGACCACGGTCGCCGACAAGCTCGGCATCCGTGACCTGCCCGAACCTGCCGAAGCCGCCGTTACGCCGCGTGATGACTTGCCGCCGTCGCCGGCGCTCAGCATCATTCAAAATGGGCCTGATAGTTTTGAAGGCCGCAAAGTCGGTGTCATGCTTAGCGATGGAGCCGATGTCGCGCTGTTCGAGGAACTTCGTTCCGCCATCGAAGCGGAAGGCGCGGTGATGGAGGTGGTTGCGCCCAAGGTGGGCGGCGTCGAAACCGCCGACGGCACTCACATCGAGGCAAGGCACATGATCGACGGCGGTCCATCCGTATTGTTCGACGCGGTGGTGCTGCTCCTCTCCGAGGCGGGCGCCGAGCTGCTGGTCAAGGAGGCCGCTGCGAAGGATTTCGTGTCTGATGCGTTTGCGCACTGCAAGTTCATCGGCTTCACCACAGGGGCCGAGCCGCTCCTGATCAAAGCAGGCGTCGCTCCCGATGCCGATGAGGGGTTGACGCGGCTGGATTCGGCGGCTTCGGTAACTGCGTTTGTGCAGTCATGCCGCAAACTGCGGCTCTGGGCGCGGGAGGCGGCTGTCAAGCTTTGATGCGATGGCGCCAGCTGTTTCGTTGGCGTGTGCGCAGGCCTTGGTTGCCGCCAAACCAGCCGGCACCGCGATCTACGAGCGGCCTTCCTTGCTGGACGCTTGTTGCCGCTGCTTTTCCAGGACCTCGTCGGTCCCGACCAGCTTCTTTGCTCCGCCTGAAATGGTCGTGGACACCACCGAGGGTGGATCGCTCGCCGGAAAGGAATCCTCCAACCCCGCCTGCAGTTGGTCCTCGAGCGTCTGTGGTTCTTCGGAACGGCCGGGCGTTCTGCGCGTGTCTATCTTCTCAAGTGCCTGTTTCTTTTTTGGCGAATCGTTGGCGTTCCGGACTAGGGCGTAAAGCTGCTCGATCGCGAATTCCTTGATCGATTCGAAATCGGCCCGATCGTCCTTTGCTGCCTCGATTTGATCAACCATGGCTTTCTCGAAGCGGTCGAGGCTGTCGGCTCCGCAGGCATGGGAAAGGCGCAACAAGGCCTCGTTCAGCATCAACGGAGCGAAATGTGCTGAAGCTTCAAGCCTGAGTTGCCTTAAACGATCCGGAGTGGCGGCCTGCAACTTTGACATGGACAACCTCATTTCTCCCACAAACGTCTCAACGACATTTGACCGCCGATGTTCCACCATGCCTGAACATCCTTCCCACCCGGCGAGCTACAGGAACCAGCTTGCTACCAACCCCGCCGACGCCGCAAGAATCGCCAGGATCGTCACCCCACCCAGGATGTTCGTGCTTGTGCTGTTGACCTTGTCACCCATGATCTTGCGGTTGTTGGTCATGATGAGAAGGAGAAGCAGCAGCGGCGGCGTTGAAAATCCTTGCACGATGCCGGACCAGACCAGAGCTTTCATCGGGTTGAAGCCGAAGAAATTGAGGCCCACCGCCACCAGCGTTATGACCCCGATCACGATGTAGAATTTGGGAGCCTGCCGGGGTTTGGCATGCAAGCTATTCTTCCATCCCATCGCCTGAGCGAAATCGAAAGCGGCGCCAGCGGTCATGATCGGCACGGCCAGAAAGCCGACGCCAATTATACCGGCCGCAAAGAGAATGCCGGCAGCGTCGCCGGCAAGCGGCCGCAGCGCTTCGGCCGCCTGTGCCGCTGTCTCGATCTGCGTCTGCCCGGCCTTGTAGAGCGTCGACCCTGTCGAAAGGATGATGAAATACATGATCAGATTGGAAAACGTCATGCCGATTAGGATATCGCGGCGGGATCGGCGCAGCTCGCCCTCGGTGGCGCCTTTGCGCTCTTCGAGGCTCGTTCGACCCTTGGCGATCTCCTCCTCCACCTCCTGATTGGACTGCCACGTGTAAAGGTATGCGGAGAGCGTGGTCCCGACGATGGCGACGAGGATGGACAGGTATTCGCGGCTGAACTCGATTTTTGGCAATAGCGTGCCACGCAGAACGGAGGCGGCATCCGGTTTGGCAAGCACCGCGGAGACCACATAGGCAAGCAGAGCCAGAGCCAGCCACCGGAACACATTTCGGATCAATTTATACGATCCGAACACCTGCAGGGCAAAAATGACGACCGCAACGACAATGACGACCAAGGGAGCAGGCAGAGGAACGAACAGCACGATGGCCGCCGACATGGCGCCAAGGTCGGCGGCTGCCTCGATCGTGTTGCCAATCAGTACGCCCACCAGCACAGACCATAGCAGCCAACGCGGATAGAAGTCCGATATGACCTTGAAGAGCCCGCGACCCGAAACCTGGCCAAGTTTGGATGAAAGGTAGACGACGAGATACATCATCGGCAGCGTGACAGGTGCCGTCCACAGCAGGTCGGGGCCGAACCGGGCTCCGGCGCTCGCGTAGGTACCGATGGCCGAGCAGTCGTCATCGGCCGCGCCGGTGATCAAACCAAGCCCGAGAGCCCGAACGACGCCACCTTTTTTTTGCTCGCTTGCCCTTTGGCCCTCTTCAGGTGGCTTGTTCATTGAAGCGCGTCTTTACCGGGGCCACGCAAGAAATCATGACGAACATTCCAATCGGATGCCGATGAAGCAGCCGTTTCAAGCTGCATTGAGATCAAGTTCGAACCTCTGGTCAGGCTTTTTGTTCCTGGACACAGTCCCGGCCCGCGACGGCGTTTCATCCCATGCGGGTTCTTTCGGCGGAGCCGAACATCCAAGCGAATGCTCCGTCCCCTGAAGAAGAGAATGCTTGTCTCGGAGCCTGTCATTCAGGCGACTTCTTTGAAGGAATGTCCAGCGGCGCCAAAGTCGAGTGTGGGGCCCGGCTGTTCATCCGCTTCGTCAGCGGCTCGTACCGCCGCCGATCACCATCCGCACGCCGAGGCCGATGATGAGACAGCCGGCGAGCCGCTGCTGCCAAAGCCTTGCGCGAGGGTGCCGCATGACCCATGCGCCGGCCGCGCCCGATGCCAAGGCGTAGGCTCCCAGCACCAGCAAACCGGTTATCTTCTGTGTTGCGCCAAGCAGCACCAGCTGCAACGTGACGGAGCCCCTATGCGGATCGACAAATTGCGGCAGGAACGCAACCATGAACATCAAAGGCCAGGGATTGCTCAGATTGGCGATCATTCCTTCCCGGGCGGCGGCGAGCGGCCGCAGGGCCTTGAGGTCACCCGTGGGAATGGTTGCCGAGGATGAAAGCAGCAGCCGGACACCCAGCCAGACGATGTAGGCCGCCCCGGCCCATCGAAGCAGATTGAACGCCAGGGGCGAGGCGTGGACAAGCGAGGACAGGCCGAATGCAATCAGCGGAAGCTGCACAAGTCCGGCGCCCAGCGTCATGCCGAGCACCGTGAACAGCGCCACGTCGCGCCCCTGCCCGATGCCGCGTGCCATCACCAGCATGCTGTCGGGGCCTGGCGGCATCTGCATCAGAATGACGGTTCCGACAAAAGCTATCCACAATGAGGGATCGATGGGACATCTCCGCTCGCGTTGCCGATGACATCAAAGCGACCAGCCGTCATCCGGGTTCCGCGGCAAATGAAAATGTCCCATCGCGAAGAACCAGGCAGAACCGTCAGATGGAACGCGGTGCCAGTCCTGGAAGTTGAAAAGCCGAAGCCGTTCCTAAACCGGTTTTGGAGGCCTGACCCGTGCATGAACCGATAAACGCCTTCCCGCTCCCGCTGGACACTCCTCCGATGGAGGCCAGGCTTGCCGATGAAATCCCCAGGGACGGGAACCGCTGGCAGTACGAGCCCAAATGGGACGGATTTCGCTGCCTGGCTTTCAAGAGCGACAACGCCGTTGACCTGCGCGCCAAATCCGGCAAGCCGCTCGGCCGCTATTTTCCAGAAATCACGGAGATTTTGCGTGACCTCAAGCGCGGGCACTTCGTCATCGACGGCGAGATTGTCATTGAGGTTGACGGTGAGCTTTCCTTCGAAGCGCTGCAGATGCGCCTTCACCCAGCACAAAGCAGAATCCGCAAACTGAGTTCGCAGACGCCTGCCAGTCTGATCCTCTTCGACATGCTTGCCAGGCCGGGCGGCGAGGTCATCACGGGCAAGCCACTTGTCGAAAGGCGGCGAGCGATCGAGGACTTCGTGACCTCCTCGAACAGTCCAGATCTTCGCCTGTCGAAGTGCGCTTATGATGCAGCCACGGCGGCTCGATGGCTAAACGGCGCTGGCCATGCATCGACCGACGGCATCGTGGCCAAAGTGCTCGATGAGCATTATCTGTGCGGCGAACGTGCGCTGGTGAAGGTAAAGCCGAGGCGCACCGCCGATTGCGTTGTCGGCGGTTTCCGCTATCTCGCGGACAGTCGTGAGGTCGGCTCGCTGCTCCTCGGCCTCTACAATGACGACGGCAAGCTCGATCACGTCGGCTTCACGTCGACCATCGCCAGGACCGACAGAGGAGCGCTCACGCGCCGGCTGGAAGGGCTGCGGTCAGAGCCCGGATTCACCGGCAAGGCGCCCGGCGGCCCGAGCCGCTGGAGCACGGAGCGCAGCGGACAATGGGAACCCCTGGAACCTGAACTGGTGGTGGAGGTCCGCTTCGACCACGTTACCGGCAATCGGTTTCGCCACGGCACCAAACTGCTGCGCTGGCGCCCCGACAAGGCGCCACGGCAATGCACGTTCGAGCAGATCGAATAGACCGCTCCGGGGAGATCGCTTCCAGAAACCTGTCACGATTTATTGTGACGAAGGAACCAACTCGGGATTCACCGGTTCGGACACCATCCGCCGGAGCTACCCTGACATGCCAAATGCAGCAGAAATTCTCATCGATACGCTCGTCGCCTGGGACGTGGAGGTGGTGTTCGGCTTGCCGGGAGACGGCATAAACGGCGTCATGGAAGCGTTGCGGACGCGGCGCGACAAGATTGCCTTCGTTCAGGTCCGGCATGAAGAATCGGCTGCCTTCATGGCATGTGCGTATGCCAAGTGGACAGGAAAGCTGGGCGTGTGCCTTGCGACGTCCGGTCCCGGCGGAACACATCTTCTGACCGGCCTCTATGACGCCAAGCTCGACCAGGCTCCGGTGCTGGCGATTACGGGCATGCAGTTCCACGATCTGATCGAGACGTTCACGCAACAGGATGTCGATCTGACGCGCGTGTTCAATGATGTCTCCGTTTATAACGCCCATGTTGCCGATGCCGCGCATATGGAAAACGTCGCCAGCCTTGCCTGCCGAACCGCGCTGGCGCGCAAGGGCGTCGCACATCTTTCGATTGCCAGCGACATCCAGGAGCAGGAGCGCGATCCGTCGAAGCGCTCCAAGCGCAATCGCCCGGCGCACACGCCGCAGGATATGTTCGCCGCTCACAGCGTACCGCTGGACGTTGAGCTCGACAAAGCCGCCGCCATTCTCAATGACGCTTCGCGGGTTGCGATCCTGGCCGGACGCGGCGCCATCGGCGCGGCCGCCGAACTCGAACACACGGCGCGCCTGTTGCAGGCGCCTGTCGCGAAGGCCTTGCTGGGCAAGGCGGTGCTGCCGGACGACCATCCTTACACCACCGGCGGGATCGGCATTCTTGGAACCCTGGCTTCGCAAGAGGCGATGGAGAGCTGTGACGCGGTGCTGATTGTCGGTTCGACCTTTCCCTATATCGAATACTACCCGCAGCCCGGGCAGGCCCGTGGCGTCCAGATCGACTGCGATGCGCAGCGGATCGGCTTGCGCTTTCCAGTCGAGGCCGGCCTTGTCGGCGACGCGGCCGAGACATTGCGCGCGCTGAACCAACGTCTGACGCAGAAGCCCTCCGATGAGTTCCTGCACCGTTCCCAGGAGACCATGAGAAAATGGCGCGAGATGATGCGGCAGTCGGAAGACATGCAGGCGCAACCCTTGAAGCCACAGGCGATTGCCCGGGCGTTCGGACAACGGTTGGCCGACGACACGGTGCTGGCCACGGATTCCGGTCAGAACACGGAACTGGCCGCCCGCCATGTCGATCTTCGCAGCGGCCACGCATTTGGGGTGTCCGGATCGCTGGCGTCGATGGCTTGCGGTCTCGCCTACGCCATCGCTGCCGGCATAGCATTCCCCGGTCGCCCGATTGCCGCCATCGTCGGCGATGGCGGCTTTGCCATGCAGCTCGGCGAATTCTCGACGGCGGTGCGCTACAAGATCCCGCTGAAGGTTCTGGTGATCAAGAACAACATGCTCAATCAGATCGCCTGGGAGCAGATGATGTTTCTGGGGAATCCGCAATTCGGTTGCGAATTGCAGCCGATCGATTTTGCCATGGCGGCGGAAGCAATGGGCGCAAAGGGTTTTCGCATCGAGCGGGCCGATCAGATCGAGACGGTTCTCGACCAGGCTTTCGCCACGGAAGGCCCTGTCGTGATCGAAGCGCTGGTCGATGCCTATGAGCCGCTGATGCCGCCCAAAATGCCGGCAGACTATGCCAAGAACTTCCGCCAGGCCCTGCCGCGAACACCGGGACACGAACGCATAGAAGAAAATATCGCCCGGGAGCCGGCGAAATCGATGATGGACGCCTAGAGGCGGCGCAAGGAGATGGGAACAGCGCGCCTCCTTGGCTTCATTCTGGATCTTTCCAGATGAACCGGTGCTCTTCCGGGTGACGGATGCGGATCATGAGCTTCGACGCGCTTTTTTCGACCTCCATCTGCTACGGCAACGGCGCTCCGCAGGCCGGTTGGACTCTGGCGCTCCCCATCACATTGCCACTGGCGGCAATCCTTTTGCTGTATGTTGCCGGCGCCAACCGACTGTGGCGACGGAGCGGACGCGGACGTCGCTTGCGATCACGGCAGGCCTTCCAGTTTGCTGCCGGCTGGGCCGTCCTGGCGTTCGCCCTTGTAAGCCCGATCCATGCGTTGGGCGAACATGTGTTTGCGGCGCACATGATCGAGCATGAATTGCTGATGGTGGTCGCAGCGCCTCTGCTGGTTGCCTCCCGCCCGACAGCGGCGATGATGTGGGCACTGCCGGTACAGCTGCGCCAGATATTCGGAGCGGCCGGACATGCAAATACGCTTCGGGCGATCTGGGCGTTCATCAGCCGCCCTGTGGTCGCGACCGTCCTGCACGGAGCCGCGATATGGATTTGGCATCTCCCGGCGCTGTTCGAGGCTGCCCTCCAGCAGGGTTTCCTGCACTATGCCCAGCACGCGAGCTTCCTCGGCACCGGGCTTTTGTTCTGGTGGGTGCTGCTGCCTCGCCCTGGCCGCGAGCACGCTCGCGGCAATGCGGTGATGCATCTCTTCTTCACCTCGCTCCACACCGGGCTGCTCGGGGCTTTGCTCGTTGTCTCGCCAAAGCTGTGGTATCCGGCCAACGCCGCCGGCTCGGATCTGTGGGGGCTCAGCCCGCTCGAGGACCAGCAACTTGCAGGCTTGATCATGTGGATTCCCGCTGGCCTGATCTATGGCGGAGCCGCACTGCTCTTGGTCGCTTTCTGGATTCAAACGAGCAGTCGGCGGCATCAGGCTCCCCAGGAGTTGCGCATCGTCTAACCCGCACCGCTTCACGTCGGTTTTCGCCGGGGCGGTGTTGCCAAGCATCCTTTTTCAGTCAGCTGCGTTATGGCCTTGGCAACGATGGTGGATCCTTCATGGCGAGGTGCATGAGTCCGTTGGCCGGCTCTCGCAGGCGGACACGACCGCGAATGTCGCTTGCCTTTACATGTCCAACGCAAATCCTGACTGACATTGTTCCGGGAAAGGCCGCGCAACAGCGTTTGAGGTGGGTCAGCGCAGCGCCGATGTTGGTATTGGCAGGATGCGGCGATCGGCAGTCGGCCCTCCATGCACACGGTGCGAACGCCCGGAGAATCCTTGATCTGATCTGGTCTTTCAGCGCAGTCGCGGTGGCCACGTGGCTGCTTGTCATGCTGGTCTTGGCGGCAGCGCTTTTGCATCGCCGCCTGTCCGAGACAACGCGCTCGCCGCTCGAGATCGATTCACATCAGGAGCGCCGATTTACCCGCGCTGTCGGCAGCGCCATTGCGTTGACCGTTCTGGTGCTCGTCATGATGACGATAGCGAGTTTTTTCGCCGGCAAATCCATTGCTTCGCTGAGCGGAACGGAAACGCTTGCCGTGCGGATCACGGGGCACCAATGGTGGTGGGAGGTCCGGTATGCCGGTAATGATCCCTCGCAATCGATCGTCACGGCAAATGAAATCCATGTCCCGGTTGGCGAACCGGTCAAGGTCGAACTCGATTCGCTCGATGTCATTCATAGCTTCTGGGTGCCGACCTTGCCGGTAAGCGCGATCTCATTCCGGGCCGGCTAAGCCAGCTTACCCTCATCGCCGATAAGCCCGGCATCTATCGTGGCCAGTGTGCCGAATTCTGCGGCTATCAGCACGCCCATATGGCCATCACCGTCATCGCGGAAAGCCGCGAAGCGTTCGAAGCATGGCAATCCAGGCAAAACGCCGTCGCATCGGCGCCTGGCGGCGAGGAAGAACGCCGCGGCCAACAGGCATTTCTTTCCACCGGCTGTGCGCTCTGCCATACGATAAGAGGCACGCCTGCCAGCGGAACGGTCGGACCTGATCTTACCCATCTCGCCAGCCGACGTGCACTGGCCGCGGATACGCTGGCCATGACCCCTGGCGCACTCGCCGCCTGGATTGCCGATCCACAGTCGATAAAGCCTGGCGCCAAGATGCCGCGCATTGCCCTTAGCGCCGACGATCTCAACGCGGTCGTCACCTATCTCGGAAGCCTCGAATGAGCGGCATTGCGGGAAAGCCGGCCGAGCATACCGAGCAGGGCTTGAAAGGCATCCGTGACACCGGCCTCGAAGAGGTGAGACTGCGCGCTTTTCTGGCGCATGCCTGGCGAACGCCGAAAGGCTTCTACGGCTGGCTGGTCACGGTCGATCACAAGCTGATCGGACGGCGCTATATCGTGACGGCTTTCCTGTTTCTCATCCTTGCGGGTCTATCAGCGCTCGCCATGCGTTTCCAGCTTGCCCAGCCTGAGGCCGGCCACATCGGCCCCGATCTCTACAACCAGCTGTTCACCATGCATGGCACGACGATGATGTTTCTGTTCGCCGTGCCGGTGATGGAAGCTTTCGCCATTTACCTGGTGCCGCTGATGATCGGCACTCGCAATGTCGCCTTTCCGCGGCTCAATGCATTCAGCTACTGGGTCTATCTTTCCGGCGGGCTGATGATCTGGATCGCCTTTGCCTTCGAAACCGGTGCGGATGCCGGCTGGTTTTCCTACGTACCGCTCGCCGGACCCGAATATGGCATCGGCAAGCGCCCCGATTTTTGGGCGCAGATGGTGACCTACACTGAAGTGTCCGCGCTCGCGGTAGCGGTCGAGATCATCGCGACAGTGTTCAAACAACGTGCTCCCGGCATGTCGCTCGACCGCATCCCGCTCTATGTCTGGTCCGTCCTCGTTACGGCTTTCGTCATCCTGTTCGCCATGCCGGCCGTGATGGTCTCGAGTACAATGCTGATCCTGGACCGCCTGGTCGGCACGAAATTTTTCGATCCCGCAGCAGGCGGCGATGCACTGCTGTGGCAGCATCTGTTCTGGTTCTTCGGCCATCCCGAGGTCTACATAATCTTCATTCCGGCGACCGGCTTCGTCTCCGCGATCCTGCCGACCTTCGTTCGCCGCCCGATCTTCGGCTATCTCGGCATCGTCCTGTCGTTGATCTCGATCGGTTTTCTTTCCTTCGGCCTGTGGGGGCACCACATGTTCGCTACCGGCCTGCCGCAGCTCGGCGAAAGCTTCTTTACCGCTTCCTCGATGATGATCGCCATTCCGAGCGGCATTCAGATCTTCTGCTGGATTGCGACGATCTGGGGCGGCCGGCCGATCTTCGCCACGCCCATGCTTTTCGTGCTCGGCTTCATCTTCACCTTTGTGATCGGCGGCCTGACCGGGGTCATGGTCGCCTCGGTGCCGCTCGACCTGCAGGTGCACGACACCTATTTCGTGGTTGCCCATTTCCACTATGTGCTGGTCGGGGGCGCCGTCTTCCCCCTGCTCGGCGCCGTTTATTACTGGTTTCCCAAGATCACCGGACGCATGCTGTCGGAGAGGCTCGGCCGCTGGAATTTCTGGCTCGTCTTCCTCGGGTTCAATCTCACCTTCTTCCCCATGCATATTCTCGGTCTGCAAGGCATGCCGCGCCGCGTTTATACGTATCCGCCGGCGAGCGGCTGGGGCGAGATGAACCTCCTCATCAGCCTCTCTTCACTGGTGGTGTTCGCCGGCTTTGCGCTTTTCTTCCTGAACCTCCTGCTCAGCCTTCGCAACGGCCGCATTGCCGGAGACAATCCCTGGGGCGCGAGCACGCTCGAATGGGCGACGACGTCGCCGCCGCCCTCCTACGATTTTTCGCGGCTGCCCGTGGTAACTCACCGCGAACCGCTTTGGGCCGAGCCCGATACGCTTCCCGTGGTCGAGGGTCTGCGTGTCGACGCACGCGAGGTGCTCGCCGGCACGGTCGCCGATGCGGTGCCGCAACTAAGGGTGCCATCGGCTGACAACTCGATCTGGCCGCTGCCGTCGGCCATTGCGGTGGGCGGCGCATTTCTCGGTTCGATATACACGCCATGGGCGGTGGTCTGGGGAGCGATCCCGGTTTCGATCGGCTTCATCTGTTGGTTCTGGCCGAAAGGCGAGCCGGAGGACGAGGAATGAGGCACCGTCCCGTCGCCGACGTCAGCCACCTGCCCACATATGATTTCGGGTCGGCGAGCCCGATGTGGTGGGGAACCCTTGCCTTCATTGCTCTCGAGGCAACAGGTTTTGCCTTGGCGATAGGCACCTACTTCTATCTGGCTGTGCTGGCCCGGCATTGGCCCATCGGAGCCCCGGCGCCAGATTTGCTGCCGGGCACGGCAGCGTTGATTATTCTGGTTGCGAGCGTCGTGCCCAACCACCTGATCGAGTTTTGGGCGCGTCGCCAGGACCTCGCGAAAGTTCGCCTTGGCATGGTCGTCATGTCGATCGTCGGGATTCTTCCGCTGATCGTTCGCATCTGGGAATTTCCGGCTCTGCGGATTTCCTGGGATCAGAACGCTTACGGATCGATCGTGTGGTTCCTGCTTGGACTGCATACGACGCATCTTCTTACCGATGTCGGCGACACGATCGTCCTGGCGGTTCTCATGTTCACGCAAAAAGGCAAGGCGGGCCGCCGCTTCAGCGACGTCTCGGAAAATGCGTTCTACTGGGACTTCGTCGTCGTCTCATGGGTCGTGCTCTATCTTGTTATTTATTGGGCTCCGAGGATGTGAGATGCAGGCGATCCGTACCGGCGTTTCCTGGGCAGGCCTGGTCAGCGGGCCAGTTGCGTGGGCAATAGCCCTGCAGCTCGATTACTCCATTGCATCCTGGCAGTGCCATGCCGGCTTTCGTCCCACTGCCTTGTTCTCATTGATAGGCGCCGCTGTCGCCCTGGCAGGCACGCTGCTGTCGTGGCACGCCGTTCATGACCGCGGACATGGTACGATCCCGCCCCGGAGGGCGCGCACGCGTGCGTTCCTTGCCAGGACTTCGGTGGGCGTCGGGGCGCTGTTCACGCTCATCTTGCTGGCGCAAGTGGTGGCAGGGCTGATCTTCAGCGGGTGCGAACTGTGACGACGCCAAAGACGCGGAGATTGGCCATCCACCGCCGGTACGCGCTTTGGCCTGCCACGGGCATTCCATTCCCACCCGTCATTTCTCGGGCGGTCGTACTCGTCTTGTCGTCGTTGGCGCTTTGCACCGAGCTGCGGGCGAGCGAAATCCAGAGGGGTGAATATCTCACGCGAGCGGCCGACTGCATCGGCTGCCACACGTCCAATCCGAGCCGCCCCTTCGCTGGAGGCTATCGCGTGCCGACACCGTTCGGCGATGTATACTCGACCAACATCACACCAGATCTCGAAACGGGCATCGGACGCTATTCCGCGGACGAGTTCGTGCGAGCCGTCAAGAAAGGTATCAGGCGCGACGGAGCCGATCTCTACCCCGCCATGCCCTATGACAGCTTCGCCGCAATGAGCCGCGAGGACGTGCTTGCAATTCGGGCCTATCTCCTTGCGCAGCCGCCGATTTCCCAGCCGCGGCCGCGAAACATTCTGCCTTTTCCATTCAACCAGCGCTGGACGGTTGCGCTGTGGAAGCTCGCGAATCTCCAAACCGGCAGTTTCACGCCTGATCGGAGCCGGACCGCCGCATGGAACAGGGGAGCCTACCTTGTCGAGGTGCTCGGCCACTGCGGTGCCTGCCACACGCCAAGGAATGCGACGTTCGGCATGGATGAAGACCACAAGCTTGCCGGCGGCACCGCCGGCATCTGGCACGCCTTCAACATCACCAGCGACAAGATCGCAGGCGTCGGCGGCTGGAGCAACGAAGAGCTGTCTCGATTTCTCAAAACCGGCGCCGTGCCCGGGAAGGCCTACGCGGGCGGGCCGATGGCGGAAACGGTCATGAACAGCCTGCAGCATCTTCCGACGACGACATCCAGGCTATTGTCGCCTATCTCAGGGACGTGCCCACCCAACCGGGAGACGAGAAGCAGCCGCGTTTCTCATGGGGTAACGCGGCCGCGGCCGCGGCCGACGGCGATGCTGGAACCGAGGGGATGACGCAAGGCAGCGGGACCGCAACCGGCGATGATCTCTATCGATCGCTCTGTTCGACGTGCCATGGGGCGAACGGAGGCGGATCGCCCGACGGATACTATCCGTCCTTGACCCGCAACAGCACCCCCGGCGCGGCCACGCCCGAGGATGTCGTCATGACCATCCTTGAAGGCGTCAAAGCTGGTGACGTGGCCGGGCGTCAATCGATGGCGGCCTTCGGCGGCTGGCTGGACGATGGCCAGGTGGCAGCTCTTGCAAATTACGTCACCGCGCGGTTCGGAAATCCCGACCTCAGCGTCACCGCGGCCGATGTACGCCAGATGCGAGCAGGAACGACAACCAGCCAGACAATCATGATTCTGGCGGCTCAATCACTTGTAGCGGGCGCCGCCGTGTTGATGCTTGGCCTGCTGCTTTTGCTGGTAAGACGCCTGCGCCGTGGGGCGACTTCAGCGCGCCTCATGTTCGCGCATAGAGATAGGCGGTAATGTCGCGCGCCTCTTGAAGCGACAGATTTGTATTGGGCATGGCCGCCTTCGGGTCTACATCCCGCGCCCTGCTGATCCAGCGCATCATCGCATCCGGGGTGGCTCGCGACGCCCCGATATATCCTCTTTCGACGACGCCTTGCAGGGACGGACCGACGGTGCCATGGGCGCCGGGTACCCCCGGGATTTCGTGACATCCGCCACAGCCGTGGCGGATCATTGCCGGGACGGCCCGGTCAGGGTCGCCACCGATGGCCTGTGCAATGGTGGTTTCCCGGAGATTGTCGCCGCGGACCAAGTTGACGGCGCAAACTACCGGAATAATGACGATTGCCGCGGATACGCCTGCCACCCAGGGCAGCGCGGATGGCATCAGCCTGACGGGTTGTCGGCTCATCCGCGCATGCCATCGCAGTCGCAAAACGCGGCCCGATCGCAGCCCCAGGGAAAGGAGCAATGTCCGGCAGCGCTCCGAGGCACCAATTTATTTGTTGCAGTTCTGCACATTCGACGTTGTCGTGCCGGAGGCGGTGTTTGTGTCGGTATCATTGCCCGCGGCGTCCTTGCAGCGGTCGCTCATGCCGTTCGGGGTGGTTGTCGAATTTGTTGCGTTCGGGTCAACGGGGGTTGTCGAAGTACCGGAACCGGAACCGGCGGTACCATTGGCATCATTCGTGGTTCCGGGCGTCGTGCCCGAACCGCTGTTGGAGCTTGAACCGTTCGACTGCGCCATTGCCGATGTGGCCAATGTGAGCGCGAGCACAGCGGTGGAGAGAAGTTTGACAATCATGGTGGATCTCCTGGTTGTGTACCGCCACCAAACCAATCCTTTGCTGATAGTTCCCGGCGAAATCGTGTTCAGCGAAATTCCTGTGAAACGGTTTCAGGCTACCGCAGACTGTTAGCCGCGCGACGGCAGTCGGTATAAGCGCCGCTTGTTGCGCCGTCCGGCCGCGGAAGCAGCGCCAGCCGCATATCCTCGCCAAACACATCGTCGCTCACTGGTGGCCGCTGCAAGCGCCCTCAAACGCCCGATCATCCCTGGATCGTGCAGGAAACAGCTCAATCATCGCAACGAAAATCACACCAACGGGCCGAACACGAATGTAGCAAGCAGAACAAGGAAAATCACAGCGATAACTGCGACCGCCCACATGACAATCCTTCTTGTCCCCCGTTGCTCTTGCTTGCGAGAGATATCTTCTGACACAGTACGAAATCCTTGCTGCAAAATTCAACTGACGATAAGGCTCGGCGCCTGCATGGCCCGGACCTGCCGAATTGGCACCCGGGCCGCGTCTTGGAGTTGGCCGCAGCCGGGGCTCACACGCCTACCAGCCCTGCCGACCGTACCAGTCATCGATATCGCGCCGCACACGGTCCTTTTCGAGGCCGTAACGCTCCTGGATCTTGCCTTCGAGTTGATCGCGCTTGCCGGCGATGCGGTCAAGGTCATCATCCGTGAGTTTACCCCACTGCTCCTTGACCTTGCCTTTCACCTGTTTCCAGTTTCCTTCCACGCGGTTCCAGTCCATGACACCGTTCTCCTTCGGTTTGAAAACGTCTAACCTCGGAGAGCAAACGCAAATCAACGACGGATGTTCCTGGAACTCGACAGCAAGGCGCTTGTCTTGCTCTCACAGGCCGCGATCCATTCCTTTACGCTCAGTCTGCGTCATCAATTGAGGTCGAGCGGAATTCGGGTGGTGGAGATGGCTCCGCCAATTGTCGATACCGGTCTCGTTGGCAGCACCCGCAGCGGAGGAACAGCCAACCGTATGATGGTCAGTCCGGACGAATTCGCCACCGAGGCGCTGCGCATTCGAAGCGGACAAGGACGAGGTGCTTGTCGGTATTTTGGCCCATACGCGCCGGATGGGCGAAGCTTTGTTCGAGCGGATGAACAATCACTCCTGAGCCATTATGGGATCGCCGTCGCGGTTGCGGCAATCCGCTGGTTTCCGTGCGTCCCTCGAGGTTTTGTCAGCTATGTCCCCGGGGTCGGAACACAGACTGGATGGTAGGCCCGGAAGGTCAACGTTTCTACAGAATCAACTCGTTGTGGCTGATCCCACTCCTGCAAGGCGGGCAAATCATGGACTGGAGCGGCGGCCTCATTCTGTAAAATCCGGGCGTTGGCAGCTTTGCCAGCTAAGCAGCGACGCCACCTAAATAGGCGCTGATAACCGCTTCATTGCTCGCGAGATCGCTGCCTGGTCCCTCAAGAACAACGCGTCCGGCCTTGAGAACGTAGCCGTAGTCGGCGAATTTCAAGGCGACTTTGCTATTCTGCTCCACAAGCAGAATGGTCACGCCTTCACGATTGAGGCGCTGCACGATGTTCATGACTTCCTTGATCAGTTGCGGCGCCAGACCCATGGAAGGCTCATCGAGCAACAGCACCTTGGGCGCGGCCATGAGGGCTCTGCCGATCGCCAGCATCTGCTGCTCGCCTCCCGAGAGGTTCCTTGCATCGCCATTCTGTCTGCGCGCCAGGATGGGGAAGAGCTCAAAAACATGATCCAGCCGCCGCCGGCGCTCGACGTCGTCGGCAAGCGTGAACGAGCCCAGGTCGAGGTTCTCCCTGATCGTCATGTCGCCGAAAATACGCCTTCCCTCCGGGACGTGGACGAGCCCGCGATGCGGCAGGCGATGGGCAGGGACTTTGGTTATGTCCTCGCCCAGGAAGCGGACACATCCGGAGGATGCGGCAACAAGGCCGGACAGCGTGCGCAGGGTGGTGCTCTTGCCCGCACCATTCGCGCCAAGCAGGGCGACGATCTGGCCGCGCTTGACCGAAAGGCTGACACCATGAAGGGCTTCGATGCCGTCATAGCGTGCGACGATGCGGTCCGCGGAAAGAACGATTTCGGCGTCCATCAGTCCTCCGTACCGAGATAGGCTTCGATGACCCTGGGGTCTTTTCGCACGGCCTCCGGCGGTCCGTCGGCGATCTTCTGCCCATAGTCGAACACCACGATCTTCTCCGACACCTGCATGACCAGGCCCATATCGTGCTCGATCAGCAGGACGGTGACACCGGTTTCGTCACGGATGCGGCGGATCAGGTGAACAAGGTCCAGCTTCTCGCGCTCGTTCAGGCCGGCGGCGGGCTCGTCCAGCAGGATGAGCTCGGGCGCCGACGCCAGGGCTCTTGCGAGTTCGAGCCGCCGTTGATCGCCATAGGAAAGACCACCGGCACGGCGATGCGCATGCTGCTCGATGCCGACAAAATCGAGCCAGCGCATGCCAGCCGCGCGGATCGTCTCCTCCTCGCGCCGCTGTGCCGGCAAGTGCAGGATCGCCGACATGATGCCGTGGCGGCTGCGGCAATGCTGGCCGGACATGGCGTTTTCCAGAACGGTCATTTCCTTGAACAGCCGGATGTTCTGGAACGTGCGGGCGAGGCCGAGCGCGGTGATGCGATGCGGCGGCAAGCCGGTGATTGGCCGGCCGCCCAGACTGATCGAGCCGCCCTTCGGCTTGTAGAAGCCGGTCAGGCAATTGAAGAGTGATGTCTTGCCGGCCCCGTTCGGCCCGATAAGACTGTTGATGGCGCCTTTCTCAACCGAGAACGAAATGTCGTGAAGGACTTTCAGTCCTCCGAAACTGAGACGCAGGTCGCGGACTTCCAGCAGCGCCATGGTCAAACTCGCTTGTCCGGCCACAGCCCGTTCGGCCTGAAGAGCATGATTGCCAGCAGCGCAACCGCGGTCACCAGGGGACGATAGGTTCCCGCGCCGCGCAGCACCTCCGGAAGCAGGGCCACGAGAACAGCACCAAGGACGACGCCGGGAATGCGGCCCATGCCGCCCAGGACGACGCCGAGAAGGATGAGCAGCGATTGGTTGAAGGTGAAACTCTCCGGCGAGATGGCCGTCATCTTGGCTGCGTAGAGGCATCCGGCCACGGAAGCGATCACAGCGCCCATCATATAGGCTTGCAGCTTGGCCGTGACACGGTTGATGCCGATGCCAGCGGCGGCGTCCTCATCGTAGCGAACGTAGAACCAGGCTCGTCCCATTCGCGATCGCTCGACGCTCAGACAGACGAAGGCGGTGAGAAGCGCAAGCACCAGGAACGCATAGTAGAAGTGCTGCACCTGCATCAGCCTGAAGCCGAATATCTCCGGGCGCTCGATGCCGATGAGTCCGCTCGCGCCACCGGTGATGTCGAGGTTGCGGGCGATGATGCGCACGATTTCGCCGAAGCCCAGCGTCACGATCGCCAGATAGTCGCTGCGCAATCTCAATGTCGGAGCCCCGATGATGATGCCGGCCACGCAGGCGGCGACCATGGCGACCGGGATGGTAAGCCAGAAATTGAACCCGAATTCCGCGGTCAGGATGCCTGATGTGTAGGCGCCGACCGCGAAGAAGGCGGCGTAGCCGAGATCGAGCAGGCCTGCATAGCCGACGACAACGTTGAGGCCGAGGCACAGAACGACATAGAGCAGCGCCGTGGTTGCCACCTCCGTCACATAGGCGTTGGCGAATTGCGGCAACACCAGCGCGCAGGTGAGCGCCGCCAGGCCGGGCAGCACGACGGACCAGCGCATCAATTGCGGTTGCCCGGCGGTCGGCATGGTTCTCACTTCGTCGGTCATCACACCCGCTCCACGACAGAGCGTCCAAGAAGGCCGGTCGGCTTGAACACAAGGAACAGGATCAGGGTCCCGAACACGAAGACGTCACGCCACTCCGAGCCGACGAAGGGCAAGGACGAACCGAAAGCTTCGAGCAGGCCGAGCAGCAATCCGCCGAGCATGGCGCCCGGCACGCTGCCGATCCCACCTATGACCGCGGCGGTGAAGGCCTTGAGCCCCATGATGAAGCCCATGAAGAAATGGACACTGCCATAATAGGCGCCGGCCATGACCCCGCCGCCGGCAGCGAGCGCCGAGCCCATGAAGAAGGTCAAGGCGATCACCCGGTCGACATCGATGCCCATCAGGCGGCTCGCCCCCATGTCGATGGACACGGCGCGCATCGCCTTGCCGTACATGGTGCGTGAGACAAAGGCCTGCATGCCGGCCATAAGAGCGATGGAGGCGGCCACCAGCACCATCTGCGTGTAGGTGATGTGAACGGTGGAAATATCCACGCCGGCAAAACCGAGGTCCGTGTTGAAGGCGTAATGCCGCCCGCCTGTCAGGGCGAGTGCCGTGCCGTTCAGCACCATCGACGCGCCGAGCGCCGTGATGAGGATGGAGAGGCGCGGCGCATTGCGCATCGGCCTGTAGGCGAAGCGTTCGATGATGACGCCGAGCAAGCCGACAGCCAGCATCGACACAAGCAGGGCGCAGACCACGCCCAGCCAGCCATTGCCGACCCATATGCCGACGAAGGAGAACACGATGAGGCCGACGAAGGCGCCGTTCATGTAGATGTCGCCATGGGCGAAATTCAGGAGCTTGATGACGCCGAAGACCATGCTGTAGCCAAGCGCGATCAGGGCATAGAACCAGCCGACGATAAGACCGTTCACCAGTTGCTGAATAAGCAGGTCGAGCGTCATTGATGCTCCAGGGCAGAATTGAAAAAGTCTTGTCTGAGCGCAGCGTCGGCACACCAGACAATCGGCGGTGACGCCGAGGCCGCCACAAGGCCTGCCTCGGCGTCAATCCGGTTGGCCTTTATTCGGCTACCCACTTGCCGCCCTTGGCGATCACCGGGCGGAAGTTTGACGTCTGGAGCGTGTTCTTGTCGGTGAACTTGATTTCACCGGCAAGGCCCTTGAAGTCGCTTGCCTTGAGCGCTTCGATGATTGCCTTTTGATCCGCCGACTTGGCCCGCGTGATGGCATCGACGATCAGGTCGCCCACATCATGGGAGAGAGCTGCATAGGCGCCGGCGTCGCGGCCATAGGCCTCCTTGTACTTGGCCTTGAAGTCGGCGGCGCCAGACAGGAGGTCGACGGTGGGCGGGGACAGCAGATACACGCCCTCACCGGCCGAGCCGGCGATTTCCAGATACTCCGGCGAATTGTTGCCATCGCCAAGCACGACGCCACCCTGGAACCCGGCCTGCCGAAGCTGCTTGGTGAGCAGTGCGCCACCGGCATGGTAGGCGGTCCAGAAGACAGCGTCCGCGCCGCTCGATTTGATCTTGGTGACGACCGCCGAATAGTCCTGCTCGCCGGCCGTGGTGGTCTCCTTGGCGGCAATCTCGCCGCCTGCGGTCTTGAAGGCTTCGGCGGTCAGCTTGGCCAGGTCGGACGAATAGGCATCGCCTTCGTCCACGACCGCGATCTTCTTGTAGCCGTTCTTCTTGAAGAGCTCGACAGCTGTCGTCGCCTGCATGTCGCCGGTCGAATTGGCGAGGAAGGCATTGCCCTGATTGGCGGCGACCAGCTTGGTCGAGTTCGCTCCGATGATGACGAATGGAATGCCGGCGTCACCATAGATCTTCAATGTCGGCAAGACGGCGCCCGAGCAGTAGCCGCCGACGATGGCGGTCACGCCTTCCGAGACAAGCTTGCTGCCTGCGGTCACCGCCTGCTGCGGATCGCAGGCGTCGTCGGCGGTAGTGGTGATGATCTTGTCGCCGTTGACGCCGCCTTTGGCGTTGACGGCATCGATCGCCATCTTCACGGCGTTCTCCATATCCTGCCCCTCACTGGCCAGTTGGCCAGTCATGGGGGCCACAATGCCGATCTTGATGTCGGCAGCCGCGGCCATCGTGGTCATAGCCAGCCCGGCAAGGGCGGTGGCACAAGCAAGCCTCTTGGCAAGCCTCTTGAAGGAAACAACCATTAATTCTCTCCATTTCCCCTGTTGGCGCATCCAGGCGGCGTGCCCGAAATGCATTGTTTCGCCCCTCGGTTAGCTGGGGAGCGGTTATGTTGAGCAGGATCGCCAGCCGGCCACGCGATGGTCACCGGCAGGACCTGACCCGCCGATCAGTGACTGCCGCCGGCAGCCCGGGCATAGGCTCCCTGGTAGCGGTTCTCCCGGATGCTCTGCATGATCTCGGCCTCACGCGCTTCTTGCGCCCTGACGGCGGCCAGCAAAGCCGCGGCATCTTCGATTGGAAATGCCACGACGCCATCCTCGTCACCGACGACGATGTCGCCGGGACCGACGACCATGCCGCCTATGCAGACGGGAACATTTATGGCTCCCGGACCATCCTTGTAAGGTCCGAGATGGATGGCCGACCGTGCGAAGCATGGAAACGGATTGCGGCCGATGGCACCGGCATCGCGAATGGCGCCGTCGATGACAATGCCTGCGGCGCCGCGCGACGCCGCGACACTTGTCATGATCTCGCCGACCAGCGCGCGTCCTTCATACCCGCCGCCATCGACGACGATGACGTCTCCGGGCTGCAACAGATCGAGCGCACGATGGATGAACTGGTTGTCGCCGGGGCGGGTCCTGACCGTCAGCGCCCTCCCCGCCATGACGCCGCCCACCCGGTGAAATGGCCGCAACCCGACAGCCCCGGGGACACGGGCGAGATTGTCGCTGATCAACGGCGTCGCCAGAGCGCGGAACGCGTCGATCAGTTCGCTTTCCTGTGATCCATCCGCCATCGTCTGCACTCCCCGTCGTCGGCACTTTTATGAATATAGTATCCAATCACAATTAATTCAATGGAGTCAACCGGCTTGCAATGGTCGGCAGAAAAAAGCCAAAGCAGCCCATAAACGCCGCCACTTGGGCAAACATGACGGCAAAGGCCCACCCGTCCGGGCTTGCAATGGCGGCAAAGTTCAAGATCGATTGGATAACATATCCATAAACGCCATGATTGTAAAAAGGGAATTGGCTGTGAAGCATGCAGGAAAAGTCGTGATCGTTACCGGGGCGGCACAAGGCCTGGGCCTTGCCTGCGCCGAGCGCTTTCATGCCGATGGCGCCAAGGTTGTGCTTGTCGACGTGCAGGCCGATCGCGGGCGCGAGCATGCCGAACGTCTTGGTGAGCGTGCCGCCTGGCTATCGGCGGATCTCTCCGAATGCACGCAGGAAATGGCAGCCGATGTTGTTGCCAAGGCCACAGAGCGATTCGGCGGTGTCGACGTCCTCATCAACAATGCCGGCATCATCCATCTGGACGATTTCGTCGACTTCCCCGAGGAAGCCTTCGACCTGGTTCAGCGCGTCAATCTCAAGGCGCCCTTCCTTCTCGGGCAGGCCGCGGCAAGGGCCATGATCGCGCAGGGACGCGGCGGCTCGATCATCAACATGTCGTCGATCAACGCCATCCTGGCCATCCCCAATTCCGTTGCCTATGCCGTGTCCAAGGGTGGCATCAAGCAATTGACGGCGGTGATGGCCGTCGGATTGATCCCGCATAACATCCGCGTCAACGCCATCGGCCCCGGCACCATCCTGACCGACATGGTCAAGAGTTCGGTCATGGCCAGCGAAGCGCAGCGCCAGACCATCCTGTCGCGCACGCCAAGCGGCCGATGCGGCGAACCATCGGAGATCGCCAGCGTCGCTTCCTTCCTGGCCAGCGACGATGCCTCCTACATCGTCGGCCAGACCATCTATCCGGATGGCGGTCGCCTGATCCTGAACTATACGGTGCCGGTGAAGGACTGACCGCCCATGGTTGTCGGTACGCCTCACATCAGTCTTGCGGGATCGGGCGCGCTGCTGCTCGATGGCGTGCAGGGGGCTTTCAGCGATGCCACCCAGGAACTGGTCTGGGCGGTGGCGAATGCCGCGCTGCGCCTAGAGGGGGTGCGCGAGGCCGTTCCCGGCATGAACAACCTGCTGGTGGTGTTTGACCCACTCGCTACGGACGCCCACAGCGTCACGGGTCAGCTGATGTCGCTCTGGGCTTGCACCGATGCCCACGCGGTGACCGGCACGCATCATACCATTCCCGTCAGTTATGGCGGCGCGCGCGGCGAGGATCTCGCCGGCTGGGCCGCACATTGCGGCATGTCTGTCGACGAGACCGTCAGCCGCCACGCGGCGGCCACCTACACCGTCGCCGCCATCGGCGCCATGCCGGGCTTTCCCTATCTGTCCGGTCTCGACCCGCTGCTTGCCTGGGCAAGGCGCAGCACGCCTCGCCTCAAAGTCACTGAGGGCGCCGTCATCATTGGTGGCGCGCAGGCGGGTATCATGCCGATGACTGCGCCTTCCGGATGGCACATAATCGGCCATACCGACGTGAAGCTGTTCAAGGCCGAAGCGGAATTGCCCGTGCTGCTCAGGCCCGGAGACAAAATCCGATTCGCAATCGCAGAGATCGAGGCATGATCGAGATCCTCACCACCGGCTTGCCGAACACGGTCCAGGATCTCGGCCGGCCCGGTCATCTGGCGCTGGGGGTCAGCCATGGCGGCGCCATGGACAGGCAGGCGCTGGCGATCGCCAATCTCATGCTGGGCAATGACCCCTCGGCTGCCGGGATCGAGGTCGCGCTTCATCCGTTCCGGCTGCGCGTGCATATCGACACCGCCGTCGCCATCACCGGCGCGGATTGCGCCGTCAGCGTCGGCGATCGGCCCTGTCCACCCTGGTGGGCCATGACGATCCGCGCCGGCGAGACCCTAGTCCTCGAAACCCCGCGCATCGGTGCTCGTTCCTACATCGCCTTTGCCGGCGGGCTCGATCTGCCGTCCGTCATGGGGTCGCGCGCGACGGATGTGAAAGGCGGTTTCGGCGGTTTCGCCGGACGCGGTCTGTCCCGCGGTGACCGGCTTGCGCTCAACCCTGCGCAATGCCGCCTTCCCGCGGGCGGCATCGGCGCAGCGCTGGAAGAGCGGCGAGGCGCGGCGGACGGCTTGGCCTCGGCAATCGAATTGCGGGTTTTGCCGGCCGCCGAGTTCGACGCCTTCAGGCCGGAGGCCCAGGCGGCTTTCACCGGCAGCGAATGGAGCATCACCAACGACGCCAACCGTATGGGATATCGCCTTGCCGGGGCGACGCTTTCCCTCCTCTCGCCGCTGGAATTGCTGTCCCACGGCATCGTGCCGGGAACTGTTCAAGTGCCGCCGTCCGGCCAGCCGATCATCCAACTTGCCGATGCCAACACCTGCGGCGGCTATCCGAAGATCGCCACGGTGATCGAAGCCGATTTCTGGCGGCTGGCGCAAGCGCCGGTCGGCGCTCGCCTACGTTTCTTGCCGGTCTCGATCGAAGCGTCGACAGAAGCGCTTCGCGCGAACCGGCAGCAAAGTCACGACTTTATCGCCGCCCGAAACCTTATGGCCGGCGAGCAGAGGGCTCCATGAAAATTCGCCCCTTCACCATCGAGATTGCCCACTCTGAAATCGACGATTTGAAGAAGCGCATCTCGATCTGGCGCGAGCCGGACCAGTTGCAGGCAATAGGCTGGACGCAGGGAACGGAGCACGAGCAACTGCGCCGACTAATGCAACACTGGCGCACTGGCTTCGATTGGCGCAAGCAGGAAGCCGCCTGGAACATCCATCCGCACTACCAGACGGATATCGGCGGCGAAACCCTCCATTTCATCCATGCGCGCGCCGCTGTCGCAACCGGCAGAACGGTCATACTCACCCATGGCTGGCCAGGCAGCGTCTTCGAATTTCATGAGTTGATCCCGCTTCTGACCGACCCGCTTTCGCATGGCGGAAGACAGGAGGACGCCTTCAACGTCGTGGTCCCCTCGATTCCCGGCTATGGCTTTTCAAGCCGACCGACCAGGCCTGGTCTCAACCTGTTCACCGTCGCCGACCTTTGGGCCGAGTTGATGAGCCGTCTCGGCTACAAACGATATCTCGCGCAAGGTGGCGATCTGGGCGCCGGCGTGTCGACCTGCCTGGCGCACGCGCATCCAGACAGTCTCGCCGGGGTGCATCTGAACTTCATCCCCGGCTCATACTCACCTCCTCACGATCCAGGCCCGGATGGCGACCTAAGCTTGGAAGAACGCGCCTTCCTGGAACGGAAAGCCGAATGGGCGGATATTCATGGCGCCTATGCTCATATTCAAGCGACGCGCCCGCAAACGCTTGCCTATGGGCTGACGGATTCGCCGGTCGGACTGGCAGCGTGGATGATCGAGAAGTTCCGCGACTGGAGCGATTGCGATGGCGATCTGGCCAACGCCGCATTTTCGCGCGACGACATGCTCGCCAACATCTCGCTTTACTGGTTCACCCGGACCGTCGCTTCGTCGATGCGACTCTATTGGGAAACGCGCGCCCGTCCGCTTGCATTCGCGTCCGGCACAGCGATCAACGTCCCGCTTGCAGTGGCTTTGTTCCCCAAAGAGCTGCCGATGCCGCCCAGGAGTTGGGTCGAGCGCGTCTTCAAGGACATCCGCCAGTGGACAGCGATGCCGCGCGGTGGTCATTTCGCAGCCCTCGAGCAGCCCGCTTTGCTTGCACAGAATATAAGAGCCTTTGCCGGCGGTCTGGATTTTTAAAGGCAGCGTTTGCGCGCAGCCAAACCCGAAGGCCAGAAATGAACAATACCGCCCTCACCATCGATGCCTTGCATAAGCGCGTCGATGCAATTTTCCGCAAGGCCGGACTGAACCCCATCCAGGCCAGCGCCATCACACGGGTCATCGTCGCGGCGGAGCGCGATGCCTGCAAATCGCATGGTATCTACCGGATCGAAGGCGCGCTGCGAACGATCAAGGCAGGGAAGGTAAACCCAGACGCGGTGCCCGAACTGTTGCCGCAAGACGCTCCCGCCATTGTGAAAGTGGATGCGAAGCACGGCTTCGCCAACCCGGCCTTCGAACTGGGCCTGCCGGTGCTGGTCGAGCGGGCACGCTCCTGCGGCATCGCCGCGCTAGCGATCAACGATGCCGTGCATTTTTCCGCCCTTTGGGTGGAAGTCGAAGCCTTGACCCAGGCAGGCCTTGCCGGCCTGGCCATGTGCCCGAGCTATGCCACCGTCGCTCCGACCGGTGGCAACGGACCGTTGCTGGGCACCAATCCTTTTGCCTTTGGCTGGCCGCGTAAAGAGCAGCCTCCCTACGTTTTCGACTTCGCGACCTCGGTTGCCGCGCGCGGCGAGATCGAGCTCCACCGCCGGGCAGGCAAGAAGCTGCCGGAAGGCTGGGCCATGGATTCGGACGGCAGGCCAACGACCGATCCCGAAGCTGCCCTGGCGGGCGCCATGCTTCCCTTCGGCGGGCACAAAGGCTCCGCCATCGCGACGATGATCGAACTGCTCGCCGGGATCATGATCGGCGACCTGACCAGCCCCGGGGCGCTCGAGCTGCTTGGCACCACGACGCTTTATCCGTCGCACGGAGAGTTGGTCATCGCTTTCTCGCCGAAAGCCTTCGCCGCCGGCCGGCCCGGCAATCCGCTGGGCCGTGCTGAAGCGCTGTTCGAGGCGATCTTGGGCCAAGGTGCGCGCCTACCCTCGCAAAGGCGGTTCCTAGCCCGCGAGACGTCGGAGCGCGACGGTATCGTCCTCTCGCACCAGGAAATGGAACAACTCGATCGTTTTCTCGAACGGGGGCTCGACACGGTCTGAATCGGTATCGCCAGGGCCAAGATCAATCACTGGAGGAGAAAAATGCGCTGGACGAAAACATTCACGGTCGTCGGCTGCCATGCCGAGGGCGAAGTCGGCAATGTGATCACCGGAGGCGTCAAGGACGTTCCGGGCAAGACCATGTTCGAAAAGAAGGAGTATCTCGAAGCGCATATGGACGACATTCGTGGGCTGCTCTTGTTCGAGCCGCGCGGTGCGCCCTACGTCAACGGCAACATCATCCTGCCGCCTTGCGATCCCTCGGCGGATCTCGGTTACGTCATAATTGAAAGCACCGAATACCCGCCCATGTCGGGCTCCAACACCATCTGCGTCGCCACCGTGGCGCTGGAAACGGGCATGGTGCCGATGAAGGAACCCGAGACGCGGCTGCGCATGGAGGCGCCGGCCGGCATGATCGAGGTGCGCTGCCTCTGCGAGAACGGCAAGGTGAAGCAGGTGGAGTTCACCAATGTGCCGGCTTTCGCGTTCCACCTCGACACACCTGTCGAAGTCGAGGGGCTCGGCACGATCACCGTCGACACCTCCTATGGCGGCATGACTTTCGCCCATGTGAACGCGCGCGCACTGGGCTTTTCCATAACACCCGACGAGGCACACCAGATGTCGCTGATGGGCCAACGTATCAAGAAGGCGGCCAACGAACAGCTCGTTGTCGTGCATCCGGAGAACGCTAAGATCCGCGACGTGTCCAACGTGATTTTCGAAGGCCCGATCAAGCGCGTCGACGGTCGCGTGGAAAGCGTCAACGGCACGGTGTGTCTGCATGGCAGGCTCGACCGCTCGCCTACGGGCACCGGCACCACCGGGCGGCTGGCGGTGATGTCGGCAAAGGGGCAGATCGCCAAGGGAGAGCTGTTCCGCAACAAGTCGATCATCGGGACCCATTTCGATTCCCGGGTGATCGCCAATGCGCGCGTCGGCGATCGCGACGCTGTCGTGGTCACCATTGCCGGGCAGGCCTGGATTACCAGCATTGGCCAGTACGGCCTCGACCCGACAGACCCTTATCCACGAGGGCATCGCCTCAGCGACGTCTGGTTCTGAAACGGACGCGGGGGGGGGGGGGGGGGCCGCGCCCGGGGCCGGAGGGGGGGGTGTGTGGGGGGGGGTTGTAGAAATAAAAAACACCCCACGACCCCCGGAGAAGGGGGTTTG
>NZ_JAMYSF010000022.1:0-103592 GCF_040321775.1 Mesorhizobium sp. M0243
CGATGCTCGATGCCACGGTGATCGAGACGGCGGCGGCACGGCCACCCAGTGGAACGGCGCACGAGGCCGGCGAGGCTGGCGATCCCGATGCCGGCTTTACACGCCGGCAGGGCAAGCCTGGCTCCTCCTATGGCTACAAGGCCCATGTCGGTGTCGACCAGGGCTCTGGCCTGATCCGCCGGGTGAGAACGACAGCGGCCAACGTCAACGACACGGTCGAGGCAGATCATCTGATCTGTGGCGACGAAGGCGCAGTGCTGGCGGATGCGGCCTATCACACCAAGGCGCGCCAGGTATTGCTGAGGGAGCGCGGGATCAAGCCAAGACTGATGCGGCGCGCCAACAAGCATCATCCGCATCTGCCAGCGCGCCTGAAGCATTTCAACCGGCTCATTGCGCGGCAACGCTTCGCCGTCGAGACGACCTTTGCCACCTTGAAGAACCGCATGCGGCTTTGCGCCATCCGCTACCGCGGCTTGGCCAAGGCGGCAGGACAGATCCTCATCGCCGCCATGGCCTTCAACATGCGCCGCTGGGTGACGCTGGCGACCTAATACAGGGTCGCATTGCGCCCGAAATCCGCCGAACCCGTCAAACCCCAGCCAATCCGGCCTCAAACCCGAGCCGCAAGGCACCCCACATTGGCCTGACCCTCCCTCCTTGCCCCTATAACTTAATAACGCAACGGGCCCCATGGGTCTGGTCTTGCTGATGGGCGCCTTCATAGGCCTCCTGAACGGACTGCTGATTGTCCGCATCGGCGTCCCCGATCTTCTCGCCACGCTGGCGACAATGTTCCTGCTCGCCGGCCTGCAGCTAATCCCGACCGGCGGCCGCTCCATCACCGCCGGCATGGTGCTGCCCGACGGCTCGTCCGTTCCCGGTGCTTACGATCCGGCTTTCCTGATCCTCGGCCGGTCACGGCTCTTCGACACCGTACCCCTGTCTGTCGTGGTCATGGCGGTGGTCGCCATCCTCGCCTGGTTCCTGATGGAGCGTACGCGCTGGGGACGCGTCTTCTATGCGATCGGCGGCAACGAAACGGCCGCGCATCTATCCGGCGCGCCGACCAAGGCATACCGACTCTGGGCCTATATCCTGTCCGGCACGCTTGCTTCGTTGGGAGGGCTGATCGTCGCTTCGCGTGTCGGCCGCGGCGACGTCTCGGCCGGCAACTCGCTCCTGCTCGATGCGGTGGCGGCCTCGCTGATCGGCTATGCCGTGCTCGACAAGCGTCGCCCGCATGTGATCGGCACGGTGGCCGGCGCAATTTTCGTCGGCGTCCTCCTGAACGGCCTCACCATGCTGAACGCGCCCTACTACACGCAGGACTTCGTCAAGGGTGTCGTGTTGGTTGGCGCTCTGGCGCTGACCTTCGGCCCGGGGAAGAAGCGATAGTTCACACCAGCCGACCACGGAACGCAGATTTTTCGTCGCATAGCGATCGGACGATGCCGCCTTAGCGACCGCCGGGATGGTTGCCAGCACTTGTCGGCAGGTAGAAATACACGCCCGCCGTTAACCCCGAATCGCCTGGCGCGAATCAAAAAAGAAGCCGTTCAAGGTTTCCCCTGAACGGCTGGTCGAGCCCCCTGCTCCCCTAAAACTCTGACTGAAGTGCTGCCGATCGTCGCGAAACGACCGCTTCTGGAGTGGTTTTTGTGTGCCACGGGGCTCGCTTCCATGCAACGTAAACCACTTGTTAACCTTAACGGCCCCGACCCGTGAACAAGTGTTAACGACGCTGGCACGCTTCCTGCTCCGCAACGCATGTAGGTCATCGGAGGGCGCCCTTCTGTTCACCGATGGGACATCAGACGACAGAATGCGCGGAGCAGCATAGCATGAATCAGAATGGATCGATCACGCTGTTCCAATATTGGAATCGCCTGCGTGACGGACGCCCTGCCCCGAAGCGTTCGGAGGTCGAGCCGGCCGACATCAAGTCGCTGCTGGCCGACACCTTTATCCTGGAACGTGACACGCGCGGGCAAGCCGTGTTCCGGCTGGCCGGCACGAGGCTTTGCGCCTGCTACGGCCGCGAGCTCAAGGGGTTTTCCTTTCCGTCGCTGTGGCGCGAGAAGGATCAACGGCTCGTCTCGCGGCTGATCCACGGCGTCTTCGAGCAGAAGTCGGTCGTGCTCATCAGCTATGAGGGCTTCAGCCGCAACGGGCGCTCCAACAAGTTCGAACTGCTTGCCCTGCCGCTTGACGGCGGCGTCGAAAATCCACGCTGCCTGGGCGTCATCAGCGCCGTGGAGAAGCCCTTCTGGCTGGGTGCCGACCCGATCACCGACGCGTTGATCGATTCGATCCGCGTCATAGATCCGGAGAAGGAGCTCCTCAACAACCGTCCGGCGATCGATGTTCCCTCGCTCGTTCCCGATGAACTTGGAGCACCCGAGACGATCTCGGCGCTCGGCCGGGCGCGCCGCATCCGCCATCTCGTCGTCTTCGATGGCGGGCGCGAGGAATAGTCCGTTTGCGGCCTGATGCACGTCGCCCAAAACCGCGCCGCTGTTTTGGCATCACGGCCTGCAAAAAGGAAACCTTGGAGCGCCCGCTTTTTCCCTTTGTTAACCCGCCTTGTTGTACTTCTCTGATGAAGTTCCTCGCATCGGCGCGCGGGATGCCAAACGGGGTGTAGGCAGTCATGAGGTCAGCGGCGGTCGACTATGCGCCGTCCCAAGCTGAAAGGCGTAACTTTCAGCGCGTCCGGGTCAAAATCTACGGACGCTTCATGCTGGAAGACCGCACCGAACACCCCTGCCAGGTCGTCGACATGTCACCGGGCAACGTCGCGTTTCGCACCGACCGCATCGGCATGCCCGGCGAAAAAATCATTGCCTACATCGATCATATCGGCCGCATCGAAGGTGTCGTCACGCGCACCTTGCAGGACGGTTTCGCGATGACCGTCATCGCGTCGGATCGCAAGAAGGACAAGCTGGCCGCGCAATTGACCTGGCTCGCCAACAAGCATGAACTCGACCTGCCGGAAGATCGCCGCCACGAGCGCGTCGCGCCGCGCAATCCGACCAGCGTGCTGCAGCTCACCGACGGCCGCCAGTACCAGTGCCGTATCATCGACCTTTCGCTCTCCGGCGCCGCGGTCGAGATCGACGTCAAACCGGCGATCGGCATCCAGGTCATGCTTGGCACCATGCGCGGGCAGGTCGTGCGTCATTTCGAGGACGGCGTCGCCATCGAATTCGCTGTGATCCAGCGCCCCGAAACGCTCGATTCCGAATTCAACACGCCACGCACCTGAGCAGGCCCGACAGCGACACTCCAGGAAACCGGCCCTTGTGGCCGGTTTTTTGTTTTCGACGCCATGACCGGCATGCTTAGGCCACTTTAGGCGGGGCTTGGAGCCCTCCGCGCGCCGAGATGGCGCCTCAAGATCAAAACGAATTAATACTCAAATGATTCAAATTTTACGTTTATTCTACTGGAGTTTTACTCAATATCTACTTCGCGCTTTTGCGTCAAATAAATCCACATGTGGCAATGTCTCCTTCGAACGGGGAGACTACAACAATGAAGAAAACGAGGGGCAAGCTGTTGCTGGTGGCAATGGCGATGCAGCTTTCCGCTTGGGGATCAGCATATGCCGCGGGACCGACCTATATGCACACCGGCGGACGCACCACCCAGCCTGTCGGTCATTATGAGTTCTGCCAGCGCAGTCCTGGCGAATGCAGCGAACGGACCCCGAAGGGTGCGCCGGTCGAACTGACCCGCAAACTGTGGGCGACGATCGTCAACATCAACAATTCGGTCAACACCCGCATCAAGCCGCGCACCGACATGGAAAACTACGGTGTCGAGGAATATTGGGCCTATCCGGCCAATGGCTATGGCGATTGCGAGGATTACGCGCTGGAAAAGCGCCGCGAGTTGATGGATGCGGGCGTGCCGGCCGGCAATTTGCTGATGACGGTGGCGCGCCAGCCGAATGGCGACGGCCACGCGGTGCTGACCGTGCGCACCAGCCTCGGAGAATTCATCCTCGACAATCTCGAGACCAAGGTCCTGTCCTGGACGGACACCGACTACACCTATCTCAAGCGCCAGTCGGACCAGAATTCCGGCGTTTGGGTGACGATCAATGACGGCCGCTCCGGCGCGGTCGCCAGCGTCCGCTAGAACAGAGCTCAAGCGCGCCGCGTGAATGCGAGGCGCTTCAGGAGAAACCCGGTCGAGTCCCCACCCTCCCCGTCCCCAACGACCGGGTGAAAGGAGCCGGCCCCGTCCCCGGGCCGGCTCCGCCATTTCTGGGATCAACTCGTTGAAATCCAGATGACAGCGATGATTCAAGAGCTCAGCTTATCTATTTTGACGGCCCAAATGGCTCTGCTTGGCCGGGCCGAACAAGGGACTTTCTCAAATGCTCAGAGCTTCATTGGATGCTAAGCCGACCAGTATGGAAACGACTTCGCCAAAACGATATACGACCAAGCAGATGGGCGATGCGTGCGAAATGATCGTTGCCGCTGAGTTAACGCTTGCCGGCATTCCCGCGTTAAAAGTCCCTGACAACTGGCCCGGTTACGATGTGATCGCGCAACCATTCGATCGGCCAGCGCAACGTGTTTCGGTGAAGTCGCGCACATTTAAGCGGGGCTCTGCCTACGTCGGCTACAACGATTACGATCAATTCGACTGGCTTGCCATCGTGCTACTTGCATCACAGGACTTTGAAGATCGCGCAGCCTATGTGATCCCGCGCGAATTCGCGGAAGCCAAAGCCCGGCGGGACAAACTGACCAGCAAAACGGCTGCCGAGCGATACTTCCGGGTCGATCAGGTGCCCGAGATTTTTGCATATTATCGCAACAACTTCGCGCTTGAAGGCGCGGTGTCACGGTCCGCATAGTCAAGCTCCCCGCTTTCCCAGAGAAAACCGCTATCCTGCTTCGCGACATACTCACAAACAGTCACGCGCTAACGAACTGAAGGCATCCAATAGCTTCTGAGGTTTTCGACCTCCGGGCCGGCTCCGCCATTTCTGGCGGAGGCCGTTCGTCAGACCTTCCTCAACCCAACCTTGAAGCGCTTGCCGTTGGCGACATAATGCGCCGCCGAGCCGCGCAACCTGGCCACGGCCGCGTCGTCCAGCACCCTGATCGCCTTGGCAGGTGAACCGACGATCAGCGAATTGTCCGGGAATTCCTTGCCTTCGGTGACCAGCGCGCCGGCGCCGACCAGAGAATTTCTGCCGATTTTAGCGCCGTTCAGCACGATGGCGCCCATGCCGATCAGGCTGTTGTCGCCGATCGTGCAGCCATGCAGCAAGGCGCGGTGGCCGATCGTGCAGCCTTCCCCGATCGTCAGCGGGAAGCCGGGATCGGTGTGCATGACAGTATGTTCCTGCACATTGGTGTCGGCGCCGATGACGACGGGCTCATTGTCGCCGCGGATGACGGCGCCGAACCAGAAGCCGGCATTGCGTCCGACCCTGACGTCGCCGATCAGCGTCGCATCGGGCGCGATCCAGTTCGAGTCCGCATCGGCGAAGCTGGGCTCTGTTCCATCGATCGCATAAAGCGGCATTACTGGTCTCCGAATCGTCTCAGCCTGGCAGCTCGGACCCTAGGAGACGGACCGTCCATGAGGCAATGGCAAGCACGACGACGCCCAGCGCCAAGGTCCACGCAATTGCCGTGCAGCCGCAGGACATCAGCGCCAACGTTGAAATGCGGCGCTGACGCCGGGCATCGATGGCATCGTTGACCAGCATGAAGGGTCCGGCACAGGCCGTGGCGAGCAGCGAGCGCAAGACATTTGACGGCGACACATAGGGTTCGGTGAAGGCGACCTTGCGGCCCGACGCCAGTTCCATAGCCGATCCGGCCAGCCCACAGGCCGTCAACCCGACGGCAAAAGCAAAGAGTGTGAGTTCCAGCGGTCCCATCTTAACTTTCCATTTACCATGAAATTGCACAGTCGTTCCATGCAGGCTGCAAGAGCCGTGCCGTGCGATGTGTGCCGCCCAGGGACACTGGAGGCGGACGGGCCGCCCGAGATCCGAGGACTGAGATGAAGCAGGCAGCGCTCGCCAACGAACTCACCGTGGTCGATTCCAGGCTGATGAAGCGGGTGCTCTACGGATTCGCTGCGCTGGCCCTGCTTTCGGCAGCGATCAGCCTTGCCGGCAAATGGTTTGGCCATTCGATCGCCATGGCCGGATACACCGACGACGCAACGATGCACCAGGTGGTGATCGGCAACAATGTCATCACGGTCCCGGCCAACGCCATCCGTTTCGCCCAGGCCCGGCGCGACGGCATCGCCTCGCGGCTCGACCTCTATCTGCGCTATCCCCAGATGGACGGCTACAGCGAGGCCGCGCGGGATGATTTCAACCACACGGGCACAGTCAAGAACATCGTCTTCCTGTCCTTCGAACAGCAGATGATGTCGCGTGACATGAGTGGCCGCTTCGCGCCGATCTACAGCGCGTTGATCACCCGACCCGGCATTGCCGGGCCTGGCGGCACGATGATCTATGGTTTCAACGAGAAATCAGGCTATCTGAACGAGGTTCTGGTTGTCGGCAATCGCCCCGGAAGGGAGCCGTTCGTGGCCCGTTGCCTGAGCGGGCCGAGTGCCGAGCAATCGCTGGCGCCTTGCGAGCGCGACATTCAGGTCGGCGACGAACTCAGCCTCACCTATCGCTTCCCAAGGGAGTTTTTGGGCGATTGGCAGGCGCTCGACGCGGCAATCGCCACTGAAGCCGGGCGCGTTCTGAAGGCGGGACGCTAAAAACGCTTCAAGGGAACCGGCTGGCCGGCCGCATGAGCCGACCGACCGCAAGATTTGCTGGCTCAGGCCAGATCGATGTCGAGAATTGCCATCGAAAAATTGTAGTCGCCGTCGTCCTCGTCCTTGAAGACGATGCCGAGGAATTCGTCGCCGACATAGACCTCGGCCGAATCGTCCTTGCGCGGCCGCGCCTTGACCTCGAGCTTGGGGTTTTGGAAGACGCGCTTGAAATAGGCGTCCAGCTTTCTGATTTCGTCCGGCTTCAACAGTCTTCTCCGATCATCGGGCTTGCTCGTTCGAACGCGCTTCTGGCACGTCGACAATGGCGATGTAAAGGCAAGCGGCCTGATAAGGCGAGACAACCGCCCGCTCCTGCCCGCGGCCGGAATTCGACAGCAGACGGCGGCGCCGTGAAAATCAGATGTCGAAACTGACGACCTGATCCATCGTCTGCGACGGCAGAAGCTGGTCCATCTGGCGCGACGGCTGATCGCAGCCGGTCTCGCCGACGACGCGGGCCGGCACGCCGGCAACCGTCTTGTTGTGCGGCACCGGCGACAGCACCACCGAGCCTGCCGCGATCTTCGAGCAATGGCCGATTTCGATGTTACCGAGGATCTTGGCGCCGGCGCCGATCAGCACGCCATAGCGGATCTTGGGGTGGCGGTCGCCGCCGGCCTTGCCGGTGCCGCCCAGCGTCACGCCATGCAGGATCGACACGTCGTCCTCGATGACCGCCGTCTCGCCGACCACAAGGCCGGTGGCGTGGTCGATGAAAATGCCCTTGCCGATGCGGGCGGCCGGGTTGATGTCGGTCTGGAAGACCGAGGAAGAGCGGCTCTGCAGATAGAGCGCGAAATCCTTGCGACCCTGGTTCCACAGCCAATGCGCCAGCCGATGGGTCTGGATGGCGTGGAAACCCTTGAAATAGAGCACAGGCATGATGAAGCGGTCGCAAGCCGGATCGCGATCGTAATAGGCCTGGATGTCGACACGCACCGTCGTCGGCCACTCCTTGTCGTCGGCCAGCATGGACTTGAAGGTCTGGCGGATGAGATCGGAGCCGATGTCCTGGTGCGCCAGCCGCTCGGCCAGCCGATGAATGACCGCCTCCTCCAGGCTGTCCTGGTTGAGGATGGTCGAATAAAGGAATGCAGCGAGCAGCGGATCGCGGTTGACAGCCTCCATGGCCTCGTCGCGGATCGAACGCCAGATCGGATCGACCGGCTTCAATGCGCTGTGTCGGGAAATGCTGATGCTGTTCATCGCCGTCTGGTCCTGCGTCCTGCCTGGCTTGCCTGTAGTGCTTGCCTGTTGCCTGGCCGCACATATAAGCCAGATCATAGCACGATTGAACTCAATTTTCCTTAGTGCTTTGTCAAATGGATTTGGTTCGCGGGAATTCAAGCAGCCATGGAAAACGAACCCTTGATCGACGACGCGCTGAAAAGCGAGCTTTCGGCTCTCTACCGGGCGCCAGGCCGCCACTATCACAACCTTTCCCATATCGAAGCAATGCTGGCGCTCGCTGGCGACTATCGAAGGTTGCTCGGCGACCCCGAGGCGATCGAAGCGGCGATCTGGTTCCACGATGCCATCTACGACAGCAAGGCCAAGGACAATGAGGCGCAAAGTGCGGCCCTTGCCGAGAAAGAGCTGGCGGGCCGCGCGGATTCTTCACGTCTCGACCGCATCTCGGCAATGATCGTCGCCACCGCCACGCATCAGGTGCCGCCGTTCGACGACGCGGCGGCCATACGGGACGCAAGTCTGTTTCTGGATATGGACCTATCGATCCTGGGAGCCGCGCCGGACGCCTTCGACGCCTATGAGCGCGCCGTGCGGCGCGAGTATCACTGGGTGGAGGAGCCGATGTGGCGAGCCGGACGCAGTGCGGTGCTGAAGAATTTCCTCGCCCGCCCACACATTTTCCACACCGAGGAATTCCGGCAACGCTTTGAACGGCAGGCCCGGGAAAACATGGCGCGGTCGCTGGCGGCTCTCACCACAGGCTGAGGGCAGTCGCGTCCCGCGTCCCTCGCCGTCCGCTCAGAGCGGATTTTCGGCATAGAACTCCAGCACGCGCTGCTTGAAGGTCTTGTCCCCGACGGCCAGCATATGGTCCCTGCCCTCGATGTGAAAGGCCCTGGCGTTCGGCATCAACGCCGCGAGTTCATCGGGCGAGCCGCCAATGTCGTCGGTCGTGCCGACAGCGACCAGCGTCGGCTGGGCGATACGGGCAATATCCTCTTCACTCAGCAGTTCGCGCGATTTGGCGATGCAAGCGGCCAATGCACGGCGATCGCTGCGGGTCTGGTCGGCGAAGGCGCGAAACGACCGCCCGCGCGGATGGCTGGTCGCGGCCGGATCATCGGCAAGCAGGGCCGCGGCGATCGGATCCCAATCGCCGACACCATCGATCATGCCGATGCCGAGACCGCCGAAGACCAGCGTCGCCACCTTGTCCGGATCCGACAGCGCCATGAACGCCGCGATGCGGGCACCCATCGAATAGCCCATGACATGGGCGCGCTCGATGCCGAGATGGCCGAGCAACGCGGCGGCATCCGAGGCCATCTTGACCGGCGTGTAGTCGGCCTCCTCATAACTCTTCGACGACGAACCATGGCCGCGATTGTCGAAGGCGATGGCGCGGTAACCGGCATCGTTCAGCGTCTTGAACCAGCCGGGCGACACCCAGTTGACATAATGGCTCGAAGCGAAGCCATGGATCATGAGCACCGGATCGCCTTCGCCCGATGCCGGCTGGCGGTCGAGGAAGGCAAGCTCGAAGCCGTCATGGGTGAAAGACTGCATCTGCGATCCCGCCTGTGTGCTCAACCGCCACCGCCATTCGGCGCATCGCCATTGTCGGCTGGTGGCATGCCGGGGCCGGATACCGTGCCCACGGCCGGGTGGCGCAAAAGGTCGCCATACTCGATGCCGTTCCTGGCGGCAGTGCCGGCCTTGAGCTCGAGCACGAAGCGCACCGGCACGCCGGGCGAGATGACGGCGTCCGATTGCGGCTCGCCGTGCTTGACCGCCCGGATCTTGCCATCCTGGCCGACGAAAATCAGATCAAGCGGCATTGGCGTGTTGTGCATCCAGAAGCCAACCTGCTGCTGGACCTCGAAGACGAACAGCATGCCGTGGTTGTCCGCCATGTCCTGGCGGTACATCAAGCCGGCCTCGCGCTCCGCAGCGGTGTCGGCGACTTCGATGGAAAAAGAGCGATCACCGCCTTTCGTCACCACGACCAGTGGCGCCGGATCGGCCGGAAGGATCATCGCCCGGCTGTCCGCCGAGGTCGGCTTTTCGGAATAGAAATAACCACCGGCGGCGGCGATGAAGGCAATCGCGCACATCGCGCCCGCGGTCAGCCAGTTCCTGTAAGCCATTCGAGATCCTCGGCCGGAAACGCCCTAGTGCGAGACCGGCAAGGTCCCCATATCGGGGTGAATTTCGGCGGCCATAAGGCCTTTGTCGCCGCGCCCGAAACGAACCAGCACGACCTGTCCGGGCCGAAGCTCGGTGATACCGTAACGGCGCAAGGTCTCCATATGGACGAAGATGTCCTCGGTGCCGTCGCCGCGGGTGAGAAAACCAAACCCCTTGGTGCGGTTGAACCATTTCACCAAGGCGCGTTCGAGACCGCTCTCCGGCGTCACCGCGACATGGGTGCGCTGCTCCTGCATCTCGGCCGGGTGGACCGCGGTGGTGAGGTCCATGGAGAGCACCCGGAAGGCCTGCAATCCGCGGTCGCCATGTTTGACAAGGCAGACCACGCGCGCGCCCTCCAGGGCCGTCTGAAAGCCGTCCTTTCGAAGACATGTCACATGGAGGAGGATGTCGCCCGAAATGCCGTCATCCGGGAGGATGAAACCATAGCCCTTGGCCACATCGAACCACTTGATGGCGCCGGCAATTTCTCGCAGGTCGGCGGCGTCGCCGCCTTCGTCACGCTGCGGGGCGTCGCCAAGGGGTCCGTCCCGCCCCATGAAAGAGGCCTTTTCCCCCATAAGAATGCCCCCTCTTTTCAAGAACACCGCAACTGATTCTTGCCAACAGATTAACACTGCGGCTTCCGGTCTGTGCAAGACCTGCCGTGCCTTTTTTCACGGTTCATTTGGGCAATACCGGATTTGTTCTTTGCCGGCATTGCGCACCGCCGCACGATTGCCCTTTGACAGGGCCGACCCTATGTTGCGCCGCAACGCAATTTATCAAGGAAATCACATGCGCTATCTGCACACCATGATCCGCGTCACCGACGTCGATGCCTCGCTCGACTTCTACTGCAACAAGCTCGGCCTCAAGGAAGTGCGCCGCTACGAAAACGAGCAAGGCCGCTTCACGCTGATCTTCCTCGCGGCCTCCGAAGACGAACAAAGCGCCATCGCCGACAAGGCGCCGCTGGTCGAACTGACCTACAATTGGGACCCGGAAGACTACAAGGGCGGGCGCAATTTCGGTCACCTCGCCTATGAGGTCGACGACATCTACGCCACCTGCCAGCACCTGATGGACAATGGCGTCATCATCAACCGGCCGCCGCGCGACGGCAACATGGCCTTCGTCAGATCGCCGGACGGCATTTCGATCGAGCTTCTGCAGAAAGGCCCGGCCAAGGCCAAGGCCGAACCATGGGCTTCGATGGCGAACACCGGAAGCTGGTAGCCGATCACGCTGTCTTGAGCGGACAATGCCAGGCTGACGGCCCGGTACCGTTTGGTTTTTCAGGGACGGCGCCTATCTCTCTGGCTGAGGCGCCAGGCTTGGGCCGGTGCCCCGGCCACGCAACAGGCGCTTGCCCAGGAGAATTCATGCCGACCAGCCATGCCGACGTCGCCACCGAACATGCCAGCCGCTACCTGCAGCAGCTGTGCAAGCACTGGGCGCACAAATTCCCGGTCGAGTTCGATCTCACCCACGGCATCATCGATCTCTCAATGGGCCGTACCGTCATGGATGCCGATGCGGCAACGCTTCATATCACGGTGTCGACTGACGAAGCAGGATCGATCGAGCGCCTTGAAAGCGTTGTCGCCGATCACATCAAGCGCTTTGCTTTCCGCGAAGAGCTGACCTTCGACTGGAAACCCACCTCCGCCTAGGCAGTGACCTACTTCTCACCGGCGTGTGCGGCCATCTCCAGCAACGCCTGCACGGAGCGCCAATTGCGCGCGGTTCCCGGCACTTTCAGCGTGCGCGGGATCAGCCCGGCAAACACCGATTTGCCCAGCCCGTCCGGTGCGCTGAGGTAGAGCACATCGCCCTTGATCTCGAAGCGTTCGGGGCCGGTGCACTTTTCGGTCAGCCGCGCCACCTCGTCCGCTGTCGGCTCGCGCTCCAGCACATAGGCGTGCAGCTTGGTATGGTCCCCGGCAACTTCCGGGTAAGGGTTTTCGTTCACCAGCCGCTCGAACCACGAGAGATCACGCACCATGATGCGCGAATAAAAACCCCATTTCTTCTCGAAGGCTGCTTCGATCTGTTTCGTCAACGTGACCGCTTCGCCCTCTTTCGCCCGGAACACGGCATTGCCGCTCTGCACATAGGTGGCGACATCGGAGAAGCCGAGCCCCTCGAAGAACGACCGCAGCTCCGCCATCTTGACGATGCGATTGCCGCCGACATTGATGCCGGAAAACAGCGCGACGAAGATTTTTCCCGGATCAATCATTTGATCCCGATCGCTCATATGATGAACCCGGCCAGTGTCTCGTTGTCGGTGATGTCCTGATACTGGACGCCCTCGGCCTCGAACTTCGCCTTGAGCAGATCGAAATTGCGGCGGTCCCTGGTTTCGATGCCGATCAGCACCGAACCGAAATTGCGCGCCGATTTCTTCAGATATTCGAAACGGGCGATGTCGTCGTCGGGCCCGAGCAGTTCGAGGAAGTCTCGCAGCGCGCCGGGCCGCTGCGGAAAGCGGATGATGAAGTATTTCTTCAGCCCCTCGAAGCGCAACGCCCGTTCCTTGACGTCCGGCAGCCGCTCGAAATCGAAATTGCCGCCCGAAACCACGGCGACGATGGTCTTGCCCCTGATCTCCTTCTTGGAGAAATCCTTGAGCCCATCGATCGCCAGCGCGCCGGCCGGCTCCAGCACGACGCCTTCGACGTTGAGCATTTCGATCATGGTGGCGCAGAGCCGGTTTTCCGGGATCAGCCGCACCGTGTCGGCCGGAAAATCCTTGAGATGACGCAACGGCTCGCGGCCGATCTCGGCCACCGCGGCGCCATCGACGAAATTGTCGACCTTGGCGAGCTTGAGCCGTTTCCCCGCCGCGAGGCTCTCGCGCAGGCTCGGCGCGCCGGCCGGTTCGCAGAAGACGAACCGTGCTTGCCTGCCCTGATCGGCGAAATAATGGGTAACGCCCGCGGCAAGTCCGCCACCGCCGACCGGCAGCATGACGATATCGGGCATGCGGGCGCCCGGCATCTGGTCTGCGATCTCGTAGGCGACGGTTGCCTGGCCCTCGATAATGTCCTTGTGATCGAAGGGTGGCACCATATGGGCGCCGGAACTGTCGGTGAATTCCAGGGCCGCGCGATAGCAGTCGTCGAAGAAATCGCCGACCAGTCTGATCTCGATGAAATCGCCGCCGAACAGCCTGGTCTTGTCGATCTTCTGCTGCGGCGTCGTCACCGGCATGAACACAACGCCTCGCCTGCCGAAATGGCGGCAGACGAAAGCAAAACCCTGCGCGTGGTTGCCGGCCGACGCGCAGACGAACAGTTCAGCCTCGTTGCCGGCCGCCAGTGTCTTGCGGAAGAAATTGAAGGCGCCGCGGATCTTGTAGGAGCGGACCGGCGACAGATCCTCGCGCTTCAACAGCACCCGCGCACCGGTCTTTTTCGACAGATAATCGTTTTCCTGCAGCGGCGTTTCAGGGAAGATCTGGCGGATCGCGGCGGCAGCGGCAGCAACACGGGAAGAGAAACTGTTCATCGGAAACCACCCTTGGGAAAGCCGCCTTGCGTTGCACGCTGTCCGCGGACCTCTATCATTGATCGGGTCGCGCACGTCGGTTGTTGAGCGCCCGGACAAGGTGCGGCGCGAGCCCGCGTATTGCATATCCGGCTACGCGGCGCCATCGTCCATCATGTGCGTCCTTCCGGGCGGAAATTTTGCGGAATACTTTCAGCTACTTGCGGGTGCATTCTAATGCCCCCTCGCACCGGGCGGCTTGAAATCGCTATCTCTGCGGGAATTGGAAGGCCGGCGGCGACGGCGCTTATTGCGCGGATCACGCAGGCGTTTTCCGCCATTTTGGCTTTCGCGCAACACTGCGATGCCCGCAGCGGGGCGCCGATCACATTTCGACTGGACATGACTTAGTTCTGCCGCACTCTGCCTGTCCGGGAGGTATCGTGAGGATAGACAGGCCTTTCGGCCGGAGTTGGAAATTCAGGCGTGCCTTTGAAGAAGATTTTTACCGTTGTCCTGGCCTTGTTCGTCTCCGGCTGCGCCGGCCAGCAAACACAGGAATTGCTGGGCAGCGCCATGGTGTCCGCGCCGGTGACGGAGATTGCCGGCAACCACTCGATCTTCATCGCCACGACGCGCAAGAAATCCGACGATCCCAACAAGGTTTTCGACGGCGAACGCTCGGCGACGCTGAACTATGCCCGCGTCAACGTCACCGTTCCGGGGCTTCACAAGACCGGCCAGATCGAGCGCCGCTCGCGCGGCAAGTCGGACGACCCGGCCAAATATTTCATGGCTTCCGAGGTCGTCGGCTACGACACGCAGCCGAAATTCTCCAGCGCGCTCAACGCCGACATCGCGGCGCGTGGCGGCCGCGTCATGGTCTTCGTGCATGGCTACAACACCGGCTTCGATGCCGCCGTCTATCGCCTGACCCAGATCGTCCATGATTCCGGCTATCCCGGCACGCCCGTGCTGTTTTCCTGGGCATCGGGCGCCAGGACCACCGACTACGTCTATGACAAGGAAAGCGCCAGCGCTGCCCGCGACCAGTTGGAGGTGACGCTCAGGATGCTGGAGCAGTCCGGCGCGCGGCGCATCGACATCGTCGCGCATTCGCTCGGAACCTGGGTCACCATGGAAACGCTGCGGCAGATGGCCATCACCGGCGACCGCGATCTCGGCGGCAAGCTCGGCGACGTGGTGCTGGCCTCGCCCGACATCGATGTCGACGTGTTCAAGAGCCAGATGCGGCGCTATGGCAAGCCCGACAAGCCGTTCATCCTGCTGTTGTCGGACGACGACCGCGCGCTGCGGCTCTCCGGCCTGATCGCCGGATCCCGGCCGCGCGTCGGCGACTACAAGGATGCCGCCGATCTCGCCTCCTATGGCGTGACGGTCGTCGACCTGTCCAAGGTCAAGGGATCGGACAGCTTCAACCATACGAAGTTCGCCGACAATCCGACGCTGGTGAAGATGATCGGCCAGCGGCTGCGCGAGGATGACGGCTTTGCCAGCGACCGTGACGTGACCGATCGTATCGGCCTGCTTGGACAATAGATGCGGTCCCGCGGTTTTCGCCGTGCCTGTTCACCACTGCGGATGTATCGATTCACTTTGAACTGGACCGCGCCGGTCTCCGGCCTTATCGGAATAGCCAGCGACGTCATGCGTTTGACGTCCCCCTTTGCGGGAGCCGGCGTATGACCATGCGTTCGAAGAGTTATCTCGTCGTTGCATTGACGCTCGCTGTCACCGGCTGCGCCGGCGGGAAAACGCACGACCTGCTCAACAGGACGACGGTCTCGGTGCCCGCTTCCGACATCGCGGCCACGCATGAAATCTTCGTCGCCACTACCCGCCAGAGGGCAACCAAGGATCCGCGACAGGTGTACGATGGCGATCGCTCGCTGACCACCAGCTTTGCCCGTGTCGACGTCACCGTCCCGAAAAACCATCAGGTCGGCGCCATCGAGCGGGCCAAGGGATCCGCGAACAGCAATCCGGCCAAGGATTTCACCGCCAAGGACGTCACCTTCTATGAAAGCGCGCCGCAATTCGCCAAGGCGGTCGGCGCCGACATTTCCATGCGCGGCGACCGTGCGCTGGTTTTCGTGCACGGCTTCAACAACGGTTTTGACGACGGCATCTACCGGCTGACGCAGATCGCCCACGACACGAAATATCCCGGCACGCCGGTGCTGTTCTCGTGGGCTTCGAGCGGCAAGACCACGGGTTACATATACGACAAAGAAAGCGCCAACGCAGCGCGCGACGACCTCGAGGCGACGCTCAGGATGCTGGCCAAGACCAAGGTCAAGAGCATCGACATCATCGCCCATTCGATGGGGACCTGGGTGACCATGGAGGCTCTGCGCCAGCTTGCCATCACCGGCGATCGAGATCTCGACGACAAACTCGGCTACGTCATCCTGGCCTCGCCCGACATCGATGTCGACGTGTTCAAGAAACAGATGATCCGTTACGGCAAACCCGACAAGCCATTCGCCATCCTGCTCTCGGCGGATGACCGGGCTCTCAAGCTGTCCTCCCTGATCTCAGGCGATAAGCCGCGCGTCGGCGATTACGGCGATGCGGCCGACCTCGCCAGCTATGGCGTGTCGGTGGTCGACCTTTCCCAGGCCAAGGGCGGTGACCGCCTCAACCACGCCAAATTCGCCGACAACCCGATGCTGGTGCAACTGCTCGGCGACCGGCTGCGGGCGCCTGCCGGTCTTGCCTCGGACGAGCCCGTCCCGACTCAGCTCAACAATCTCGGCCAGGGCCTCGGAAAGGCCGTCGGCTCGGTCGCCGAGATCGTCATCACCACGCCGTTCAAGGTGCTCACCATCGCCACCGGCGGGTGAGCCAGCGGGCGACATTGGCCCTAGGATTGTTGAGATTCGGGTCAGGCCGAGCCGAAAGTGGTGGTTTTCGAGAACCGGAGCGGAGCGTACTTAAGTACGTGAGCACCGGAAGCGCAGAAAATCGCTACTTGCAGGCCGGCATGGCCTGAATATCAACAATCCTAGACGAACAGATCGACCTTCTGGAATGTCGTCACGTCGATCAGGCCGACATCGGAAATCCTGAGTTCGGGAATGACGACCAGCGCCAGCAGCGAGTGCTGCATGTAGGCGTTGTTCAGCGAACAGCCCATCTTGCGCATCGCCTCGGTGAGCTTCTCCGCCTTGGCCGCGACGATCTCGGCCCGCTCGTCCGACATCAGGCCGGCGATCGGCATTTCGACCAGCGCCAATTCCTTGCCCTTGGAGAACAGCACGACGCCGCCGCCGACCTCGCCCAGGCGGTTTACCGCCAGCGCCATGTCCTGCTTGTTGGTGCCGACGCAGATGATGTGATGGGCGTCATGCGCGACGCTGGACGCCATGGCGCAGTCGCCCATATAGCCGAAGCCGGAAACGAAGGCGTTGGTGACGCCGCCCGTGCCCCGGTGGCGCTCGACCAGCGCGATCTGGCAGATGTCGTTGCGGCGGTCCATGGCGACCAGCCCGTCCTCGACCGGCAGATCGGCCTCCAGCGCGCGCGTCGGCGCCTGGTTCTCGATGACGCCGATGACGCGCACCCGCACCTCGTTGGCGCCTTTGGGAGCAACGATATCGAAGTCGCCGCCCTTCAGCTTCTTGCCAAGCTTGACGGTGTTCTTCGCCGTCTTCGGGTAATCATAGGCCGGAATATCGATTTCGAGCTTGCCGCCCTTGGCCAGCCTGACGCCGCGTGCATAGACCTCGTCGATGGTCATTGCGGCGAGATCCGAGACGATCAGCAGGTCGGCCAGCCGGCCCGGCGCGATCGAACCGATCTCGCGCTCCAGTCTGAAATGCTGGGCGGTGTTGAGCGTCGCCATCTGGATCGCCGTCACCGGCTTCAACCCCTGTTGGATGGCGTGGCGCACCACGCGGTCCATATGGCCTTCCTGGACCAGCGTGCCGGAATGGCTGTCGTCGGTGCACAGGATGAAATTGCGCGGGTCGATGCCGCTCTCCGTCACCGCCTTGATCTGCGAGGCGACGTCGTACCAGGCCGAGCCGAGCCGCAGCATCGCCTTCATGCCCTGGCGCACACGGGCGATGGCATCCTCGGCGCGTGTGCCCTCATGATCGTCCTCGGGACCGCCGGCGGCATAGCCATGGAACGGCAGGCCGAGATCGCGCGAGGCATAGTGGCCGCCGACCGTCTTGCCTGCATGAACCGTCGCCGCGATCTCGCCCGACATGACAGGATCATTGGCGGCGACACCGGGAAAATTCATCACTTCGCCCAGGCCGATAATGTTTTCCCAGGTCATCGCCTCCTCGACATCGGCGACCGTCAGCTCGGCGCCGGCATGTTCCAGCCCCGGCGCCGAAGGCACGCAGGACGGCATCTGCACATGCACGTTGATGGGCATGGCGACCGCTTCGTCATGCATCAGCCGCACGCCGGGCAGACCCAGAACATTGGCGATCTCGTGCGGGTCGATGAACATCGAGGTGGTGCCGTGCGGAATGACGGCACGGCAGAACTCGGTCACCGTCACCATGCCGCTTTCGACATGCATGTGCGCGTCGCAGAGACCGGGCACCAGATAGCGCCCGCCGGCGTCGACCACCGTGGTGCCCTGCCCGATGGCATGGCTGGCATTGGGCCCGCAATAAGCGAAGCGCCCGCCGGCAATGGCGATGTCGGTGCCGGCGATGATCTCGCCCGAATGGACGTTCACCCAGCGGCCGTTGCGCACGACCAGGTCAGCGGGCTTCCGCCCCATGGCGACATCGACCAGATGTGTCGCCATCTCGGTCCACGGTCTGGGTTTTGTGGGCGTTGCTTTCGTCAGTGGCGATTCCTCGGTTACGGCCAGTCTCGCAAATGTCGGCGGGCGCCGCCAGAGCCGTCGGTCCGACACGCCGCGCAGGCCGGGCTTGTTGACTAATCCGGCTGGAAGGCGATGCTGACCGCGGACCGAACCATATGAGGGAAAAAACATGACCCGTTTTTGGAAAGTGTTCGCCATCGTCATCTTGTTCGCCGCCTCGAGCGCTTTTGCCGCCGCCGAGGAACGTTGGCAGACCTTGCCGGAGCCTGCGGCCATGCCCAAACCCGATCAGAGCGGATATGCGCCGGTGAACGGCATCCAGATGTACTACGCCGTTTTCGGCGCGGGCGACCCGGTGCTCCTCATTCACGGCGGCCTCGGCCACGCCGACATCTGGGCCAGCCAGGTGGCCACGCTTTCCAAGACGCACAAGGTGATCGTCGCCGACAGCCGTGGCCACGGCCGCTCCACCCGCACCGAGCAGCCCTATGGCTATGACTTGATGGCGTCGGACTATCTGGCGCTGCTCGATTACCTGAAGATCGACAAGATCGCGCTCGTCGGCTGGAGCGACGGCGGCATCATCGGTATCGACATCGCGCTGCATCATCCGGAGCGGCTGACAAGGCTCTTTGCGCAAGCCGCCAACGTAACCACCGACGGCGTCGATCCGGGCGTGATGACCAACAAGACCTTTGCCGCCTACATCGACCGCTCCGGCCGCGACTACAAGAAGATGTCGAAAACACCGGACCAGTATGACGCCTTCGTGGCGCAGATGAGCCATATGTGGGAGACCGAGCCGGCGTGGACCAAGGAGCAGCTCGCTGAGATAACCACGCCGACGGCGATCGTTGCCGGCGACCATGACGAAGCGATCAAGCGCGAACACACCGAATATATCGCCTCCGCCATCCCGGGCGCGAAGCTGATTATCCTGCCCAACGCCAGTCATTTCGCCATGCTGCAAGCGCCGGATGAATATAACCAGGCTGTGCTGGACTTCATCGACGACAAATAGAGGATTCTGTGCGGCGACAGGGGGATTGCGATTGCGGCGAATGCGGTTATCCTTCTGGCGAGGATCTTTCTGAATCGTCATTTGGGGAGTTCGATGCGTCGACTGATAGTCGCAAGTGCCGGTTTTCTCGCCGTTCTGGCCGTGCCGGCTTTTGCAGCCGACCCAACGGTCGACGTGCCTATGACCGCGCCCGGCTTCGACTGGACCGGCTACTACGCTGGTCTGCAGGCCGGCTATGGCTGGGGCCAATCCGATATATCGGTGACAGAAGGCGCGCCGTTTTCCATCGCGCCCGACATTGACGGCGGTTTTGTCGGCGGCCATGTCGCAGGCCTGTTGCAGTTCAACCAGGCGGTGCTCGGCGCCGAGGCGGACCTCAACTATTCCTCGGTCGGCGGCACGACGGTATCGGCGCTGGGAAGCACATTCGGCACCGACATCAAGTGGTTCGGGTCGGTCAACGCCAAGGCCGGCTACGCCATGGATCGCCTGCTGGTCTACGGCATTGGCGGCGTCGCCTTTGCCGGCATCGAAACATCGCAAGTCGCGGGTCCGGCGTTCGCCAGCACGCGCACGAATGTCGGCTGGACCGTGGGTGCCGGCGTCGACTACGCGTTGACCGACAAGTTCGTCGTCGGCGCACAGTATCGCTACTATGATTTCGGCTCCGAGCACTACGACGTGGCGGAACCCTTCAACGATCGCGATCAGAACGTGAAGCTCAACACGGTAGGCATCAATTTGAGCTACAAGTTCTGAGCAGGGCCACAATCGCGACGCTGCCGGACCAGGCAACCACTCAAAGGCTCTTTCATGGAAGGGTGGCCGACGCTCCCAGTGGGCGGGGGGAATGGGTTGGGCCTGAGAGGCGCCGGCCTTGGCAGATCAAATCCACCACACGCATCCTACCATTACCCGCCCCGCCGATAATTCCGTGATCGCGCCAGTATCATCAAGTCGCCCCGTCTGTTTGCACGTTCGTCGAACGCTCAACAACATGACTTGACGGCCTGTGTCAGGCGTCTGAAAAGGGCTGGCCTGCGGACGTGGCGGAATTGGTAGACGCAAGGGACTTAAAATCCCGTCCTGATCCATTGCACCCTCGCAACTAACCCATCAATGCCTTGCAATTCCCCGGTTTGCGCCGGGGTTTTGCACGCCAGAGATAACCCCTCCACGCGTGCAACGGATATTGCGGGAAACCGGCATATGTGGGAAAAGTTGTGGGAACTGTGAAGAAAGCTGCCGCTTTAGCGCGCGTCAGAAAGCTTGAAAATATCCTCAAGAATGCCTGATAGGACGCTTGGGTCTTTGGTCTCGCACTCCCAGACGACGACTGCTCGCCACCCCAATCGCTCAAGGGCTGGGATCACCTGCGCATCGCGTTCTACATTCCGACGGAGTTTCTTGTGCCAATACTCAGTGCTGGACTTCGGCACCGAAGCCCTCCTGCAACCGGCATGCTGATGCCAGAAACAGCCGTGGACGAACAAAGCAATCCTATGCTTGGGGAATATCAGGTCGGGCTTCCCAGGAAGGTCGGTGCGATTAAGACGGAAGCGTAATCCGATCGCGTGCGCGGCCTTACGCGTGCGCAACTCGGGGCCTGTATTGGACCCCTTTATTCGAGCCATGACCGCAGAGCGGCGCTCGACTGACACTTGATCGACCAACCAGCTTCCTCCACGCTTACCGAGAAACGGTACGGCAGGTTATTCGGCGGCAGCAAGCGCTCTGATGTTGTCTTGATCTTGACGACGCATCACGGCCATCAGCCGTGTACCAACCCACTCGGCCACTGGCGGCGTGACAGCGTTCCCGACTGCATGATAGCGGAGGCTGTCGACCCTATCCGCCTGCCGTCCATCAAAGTGGCGCGGTAGCGTCCAGTCAACCGGGAAGCCTTGGACGCGTTCAACCTCATTGGGCGTGAACCGACGAACCCGGCCATCGGGATACCACACATAATTGCGCGACCAATCGGTGCCGGTGTGGCGGGCCGACTCCGCGTAGATGCAGTGGGCAATGCTCTTTACGAGCGGGCCTTTGCGAGCATCTCCAATGATTGTCTGAAAGAGGGAGGCAGATTTCTTTTCATCGTGTCTACCCTTCTTAAGATTCCAGTCGCCGCATTGGGGCTCAAAAAGTACTTCTCCGGGACCTCGCTGGTCTCGATGCATGGCAACAATGTAGACGCGACGGCGCTGTTGGGGGACTCCGAAATCCTTGCTGTTAAGCACACGCCACGCCACACCGTACCCGAGTTCGTCCAGCGCCTGGAGTACGATTGTGAAGTCGCGTCCTCCGTGACTAGAGAGAAGCCCGTGCACGTTTTCGAGGATAATGGCTCGTGGAGTACGTCCTCGAACGAGCCGCATGAAGTCGTGAAAGAGTCCAGATTGGACCCCTCGAAGCCCAGATCTTGGCCCCATTCGCGCAAGCGAGAGGTCTTGGCAGGGAAATCCTGCTGCCCAGATATCAGCGTCAGGGATTTTTGTGTCATCGAGCTTCCTGATGTCATCGTCAACGGTTACGTCGGGCCAGTGTTGCTTCAGGATGTCCCGACAAAACGGCTTTACCTCGCAATGGAATTGCAGACTGAAGCCAGCGCGCTCCAATCCCAGGTCGAGCCCTCCGATCCCGGAGAAGAATGAGGCGATCTTGTAGGACAGAGCGCGACTCCCATTTGGAACACATCATGAACATCTTTGACGGTACGCGTCAGGCGTCCTTTCGTCAACGGCTAGGAACCAGTCGAAGAATCACCCAATGGTTGTTATTGTAGATGCTGGAATCAACCATACAAAGGCTAAACAGTGGCCAATTGCACGGTTCGTTGGAGATCATCCGGTGGCCGGGGGGAGTTCGAGTACGTACCCGCCGATACGCTGGAAGACAGGTGGATCGATGTGTTTTTCGAGCCGCTGGGGCTGACGATTCCGGCCGAAGTGATGGGCGTAAAGGCGCAGGGAAAGCCTCGCCTACGGAAGGCCGAGAAAAACAACCGGCGGAAATTTCATCTTCCACAACTTATTATGGCGGTTGCCCGACTCCCTGAGCCTGCACGGGAGGACTTAAACCCCGCCGTTGTATTTCCGCTTGAGAACAAGGCGTTCGTAATGGACGACATGGACTTCGATATCATCGACGACGACGGGATAACCGCGACCCTAGCCCCTCTTCGGGTCTCCATCCTCCATTCGCATGTTCAGATCGATCTTCAGGATCGACTTACGGCGATTGCTGCCGACCTCGCCCAAATCGAGAACATCAAGGCCATTCATCCTGATTTGGCTGACGCCATTGAGGCCCATGGCATAGAAATCATGAAGGGCGTCAACTCGACTGTCATTCGCGCTGCGGCTGATCTCGTTGTCAACCGACAAGCAGAAATCTTTGGCAAAACGAATGCTGGTTCCGCAGTTGTGTTGGAAGAGGCTTATGCGAAACCAGAGACCGACATCGAAGAGGGCATTGTGGGTATCGAGGGCCGAATGCTAACCCGCATTCATGCGTACAAAGAGCGAGATAGGGCATTCGCCATAATGGCGAAGAAGCATTTCAGGGATAAGAATGGCGGACATCTCGTCTGTGAGGCATGCAAACTCGACCCTATCGTGTTCTATGGGCCTAATGGAGAGCGCTGCATCGAGGCCCACCACAAAATTCCTATTGAAGAGCTTCAGCCGGACAGCGTTACAAGAGTGGAAGACATGGCAATGGTCTGTGCCAGTTGCCATCGCATCATTCACAGTGTGAAGCCCTGCCTCAAGGTCGAGGACGTTCGCAAGGCCTCTTAAGCCGCACGTCCAGCGAGATTAACCTCCGCCTTAATGCCTCCACCCCCTACGCCTTTGCGACGGGTCAGGCCCCAGAACTCATTTTTCCCATTACCGCAACGGATTTCACCTGAAATTCGTGGCCCGCGATTGCGACCAGAAAAGGAAGGTGAATGACGCACCACGACCACCTCCTCCAGCGGCAGATCGAGCTGGAGATTGAAATGTCGGGCCTCGGGAGAGAGCGCTATCTCTCTCGGGTCCGCAAGAACGTCGACAAGGAGCGCGGCTATGAGACGGATACGGGGCGCTCGATCCTCGAAAGCGTGGTCGGTCCCGTCTCAGCGGGCATCACGCGGTTTATCGACGAGGTGTACTCGGGTCGTCCTGGGCCGCGCGCCACCGCCGCGAAGCTGATCAAGGACATGGACCCCAACGTGGTCTCATACCTCGCCTGCAGGGCCATCCTCGGGCGCATGATGAAGCCGCGCTCTCCGGTTCTCATGACGCTGGCCGTGGCGGTTGCCCGTGCGGTCGAGCTGGAAGCCCGCTTCACCGAGTTCCGCAAGAAGGACAAGGAGCGGTTCGACTACGAGCTGCGCAAGCTGTCCGACGATGGCGCGACCGAGCAGCACAAGGCGGTCGTCCTGACCTTCGCCATGGGCAAGCACAACATCCCGTGGGATCGCTGGAGCCGCGTCGAAATGATCCACCTCGGGATCAAGCTGGTCGAGCTGTTCGGGGAGAACACTGGGCTGACCATGATCCAGCAGGCACACGAGGGTGGCGACAAGAACGCCCCGAGGGACCAATACCTCGTCCACCTGACCGAGCGCGCCATGGCGTGGATAGACCAGTCCATCAGGGGTGGCGAACACCTGTTCCCCGACTTCCTGCCGATGCTGATCCGGCCGAAGGACTGGACCGGGCTCTCGGGTGGGGGCTATTACACCGACCTCGACCGGCCCCTTCAGCTCGTCCGCAGGGCAAGCAAGAAGCAGTTCGAGCTACTCAAGCGCAAGCTGGCCGAGGCGCAGCACAAGTCGGTCCTCTTAAAGGGCCTGAACGCCATCCAGCGGACGCCGTGGCAGATCAACGGTGCGGTCCTCGACGTCATGGCTGAGCTGGCCAAGTCCAATGAGGGCATCGCCGGCCTTGTGCCTGGGGATAGCCAGAAGCCCGAGCGCCCTGCAGGAGTGCCCGAGGACGCCAAGATCATCGACCTCCCGCCCCACCTCCAGAAGCAATTCAAAGAGTGGAAGTGGGCAGCCCGAGACGTCTACTCGCTGAACCTCCAGCTCCGTCAGGATCGGCTCCATCAGGAGACCCTGCTGGGCCTCGCTGAGCGGTTTCGTGGCGAGCGGGCGATCTACTTCCCGCACAACCTGGACTTCCGTGGCCGCGCCTATCCGGTGCCGCTGGTCCTGCATCCGCAGGGCAGTGACCCGGTGAAGGCCCTGCTGCGGTTCGCTGAGGGGAAGCCTCTTGGGGACGACGGCGAGCGCTGGCTGGCCATCCACGGGGCGAACACGTTCGGCGTCGACAAGGTTGGGTTCGATGAGCGGGTTGGGTGGGTCCACCAGAACGGGATCAACATCCTCCTGAGCGCGCAGGACCCGTATGGGCACCTGTGGTGGACCGAGGCTGACAAGCCGTGGTGCTTCCTCGCGTTCTGCTTCGAGTGGTCTGCGATGATGGGCACCGACGACAAGGAAGGGTTCGTCTCGCATCTTCCTATCGCCCTGGACGGCTCCTGCAATGGGCTCCAGCACTTCTCTGCCATGCTCCTCGACAGTGTCGGCGGGCGGGCTGTGAACCTGATCCCGGCTGCCAAGCCGCAGGACATCTATCAGGTGGTCGCTGACCGTGTGATGGAACAACTGCGTCAAATCCTCTCCACTGAAGGGACTGATGCAGAAAGGGGACGATGGGCCTACGAATGGCTCACCATGGGGATCGACCGCAAGATCACCAAGCGGCCAGTCATGGTCCTTCCCTACGGGGGAACGCCACGATCCTGCCTGAAATACGTCGATGAGGCGGTGAAGGCGAAGATCGCTGGCGGTTACGTCCACAACCTCGGGGACGACCTGAAGAAGGCCATTGGGTTCCTGTCCAGCATCATCTGGGACAGCATCGGTGACGTTGTCATCGCGGCAAGGGAAGCCATGGGGTGGCTCCAGAAGACGGCCAGAACGATGGCCAAGGAGAACCTCCCGATGCACTGGACGACGCCTTCTGGCTTCGTGGCCTACCAGGGTTACGTCGACATGAAGCCTCGCCGGATCAAGACGAAGATTGGCGGGTCGTTGGTCTTCATGAGGGCCTACGAAGAGACCGACCTGATCGACGTGTCCAAGCAGGCGACGTCCGTCAGCCCGAACAATGTCCACTCTCTGGACGCCTCGGCCATGATCCTCACAGTCGACGAGCTGGACGACCGGGGTATCACCTCCTTCGCCATGATCCACGACAGTTATGGCACCCACGCCTGCAATACCACGCTGCTGGCCTCGACCCTCCGCAAGGTGTTCGTCGAGATGTACAGGGCAGACCCGCTCACTAAGCTCCGCGATGAGCTTGTCCAGCAAACACTCGTGGCCCCGAACATTGGGGCGTTCGAGGAACTTCCATCGAAAGGAGCTTTGGACCTCTCACTGGTCCTGCAATCAGACTTCTTCTTTGCCTAGATCGTTGCACTGATGGGAATATCCCCTCGGTGCATGGTTAGGTTGCCCACTAGCCCTACGAAACATTCTCGAAGGATTTCACACATGAAGCAGAACATCACGATCCGCATGGGTGCTGCCCATCAGGACATCACTGTCGGCTCGGTTAACGTTGACCTGGCTGCCGCCTCCAAGACCGACCGCTATGAGGTTCGCAAGAGCCTGATCGAGGGCCTGAAGGAGAACGGCTACTTCGGCAAGAAGGAACAGCGCAAGGCCACCTTCCGCAACCGGAGGGCAGCCGCATGACCGGTGAAGAGTTCCTCCTATCCCTCGCACTCCAGATGATCATGATCCCGCTTGGCTTCTGGATTGGCTGGACCATCGGCGGCTTGTTGTTCGGTCGATGAGCATCGAATGGGCCACGGCGATCATCGCCATCGCAATCATCCTCACCTTCATCTCCGCAAACTGGAAAGACCCACATGCCCCGGCTTAACCGTGACGTGTTGAACACGGCCACACCCCGCGACGTCGCCATGGCGTCCATGACTGTCCTCGACCGACTGCAGGACTTCCGCCCCGAGATACAGATCATGGGCGCAGCAGCAGTCTTCCTCACCCTCGCAGACCACCTCGGCATTCCTGCTCAGGAAGCCTTCACGGTCACCAAGAACCTCATCAACGGGGACGACGGCAAGCGCGCCGAGTTCCGTGGCATCGACGCATACATGAAAGGCGAACTGAAATGAGCAAGATCAAAGCAGGCGACACCGTCCGTTGCATCCGCGCAACCGGCTCGCACTACAGACTGAGCCAGAACGCCACCTACATCGTGACCTCTTTTGACGGCAGGTACGTCCGCCTCGACGGCGTGGCCGGTGCCTACCTCGTCACCCGGTTCGCCCCGGTTGAGCCCGCGAAGACCGGCAAGGCCAAGAAGACCCCGTTCGGTCAGGTCAAGTCGGTCACTGTGAACACCTCGGACATCCACGACGTGCTGACCCAGTACGTCCGGTTCGGCCTCGGCATCAACGCCACGGTCGAGAAGATCATCGACAAGTTCCCTGAGGCTGTCGAGCTGGTCCTGAAGCACGAGGTCACCGCATGAGCTACCTGACCCTCGCCAAGTTTCACTGGAAGCGCGGTCGGCCGCTGCCGGTCGATCTCTTCATCAAGCTGACCGACCTGGGCTTCGACGTCGAAGCACTTGAACGCCACTACTCCGTCTAAATCCCTCCACTCACGAGACAATCGCACAATGGCAAACGATACCAAGAAGAAGCAGCTCCCCTCTTTCACGTCCCCGCGCGTGGTCTTCGTCTACCCGAAGCTCACCGAGCCGGATTACGGCAACAAGGACTTCCCGAAGCCGGATGGCGAATACAGCCTGAAGGGCAAAATGAGCACCGACACGCTCGACAAGTTCCTGGCCACCAAGAACAAGGATGGCGTCACCCTCAACGACCTCTACGAGGAAGCCCGCCGCGATGCCGAGAAGGCGTTCGCTGAGCTGAGCGTCAAGACCCGTAAGGAGTTCGAGAAGAAGAACATCACCGGCCCGGTCATGAACTCGCTGTTCGAGACCCTGTACGACAAGGAGACCGAGGAAGAGACCGGCGAGGTCTGCCTCAAGTTCACCAAGAAGGCCTCCGGTGTCGTGAAGAAAGGTCCGCGCGAGGGCAAGAAGTGGACGTCGGCTCCCGATATCTACGACGCTCGCGGCAAGAAGATGGCTGGCAAGCTGCCGAACATCTGGGGCGGTTCCGAGGGCAAGGTGTCCTTCGCGGTCTCGTCCTACTTCATCCCCGGCACGGCTGCTGCCGGCCTCAAGCTGATGCTCAACGGCGTCCAGATCATCGACCTCGTGTCGAACGGTTCGCGCTCCGCTGACAGCCACGGCTTCGGTGAAGAGGACGGCTACGGCTATGACCCGAGCGAGTTCGCTGACGAGAACGAAGGCGAGGACAAGTCCGACGCTGGCTCCGAGGGCGGCAAGGCCCCGGCAGGCGAAGACGACTTCTAAGCCTTGGCACGACGCAGTTTCCCGAAGCGGACCTCAACGCGGCAGATCGCTGTCGCCAAGGGGTTCCGCTCGGGTCTCGAAGATAAGGTGGCAGGGGAATTGGACACCGCGTCCGTCCGCTACACCTACGAGAGCTTCAAAATCACCTACGAGATACCGGCCCGACTGGCGAAGTACACACCTGACTTCCGCCTGCTCAACAACGGCATCATCGTGGAGACCAAGGGGCAGTTCGTCACGGCGGATCGCCAGAAGCACAAGCTGATCAAAGAGCAGAACCCTGATCTCGACATCAGGCTGGTCTTCAGCCGCTCAGGCACCCGCATCTCCAAGCAGTCCCAGACCACCTACGCCATGTGGTGCGAGACCCATGGCTTCCTCTATGCGGACAAGTCGATCCCCCAAGCCTGGATCGACGAGCCACCGACTGCCGGTCGCATGGAGGCCCTGAACGCAATCCTCAACACCCAAACGAAAGCGAAGAAATGAGCATCCTGTCCTCCATCGTGAACTTCATCAAGCGCGCCCCGTCGACCTCGAAGGCCATCGCCGGCTTCAACAAGGCCATCGCTGAGCTGGACGCCGTGGTCGAACACCACAACGTCAAGGCCGAGCTGCTCGACGCCCAGATCGCCGTGAAGGTCGCTGCCCAGGCTGCCGCCAAGGAAGCCGCTGCCGAGGCCGACAAGATCGCCAAGCGCATCCGCAAGCTGGTCGCCTGATCATGAAGACGGTCGCCATCATCCAGCTCACCCTGATCATCGCCGCGCTCTACGGCTGGGTCGTCAACCTGATCGACGTCATCCACGCGGCCACCTCGGGCTCACCGTTCACGACCATGCTGATCGTCCGCATCGTGGGCATCCCGGTGTTCCTGCTCGGCGCGATCCTCGGCTGGTTCTGATTGAACTTCGATAGCAAGGCTTGGACCGGTCGCGAGGCCGGCTCCAAGTCCTATCCGTCGGTCACCGAGCTGATCGACAAGTACCTTCCGCGCAAGACCCAGTCCGAGGTCTACGCGATGTCTCGGGTCTACGAGGCCCGGATCACCGACCTGATGCGGACCATCCACGACTACCACCTCCGCTGCGAGGCGATGGCCAAGCACATGGATGGCATGGAGAAGGAGTTCTACAGCCGGGTCGCATGGCCGGTCTCTCACGGTGTCTTTGATGCCGCCGTCGAGGTCCAACCGATGAACATGACCCAGTCCTACCAGATCGAGTGGCGTCCTGAGCCTTACCGCGCCCGCTACGTCATGCGGGACGGCGACCTGATCAACCAGCAGGACCACCCTCACTTGTTCGAGATGGTCTGCCGGCAGTTCGAGGAACACGTCACCCGAACGCTGATCCCGAAGCTGCGCAATGAGTTTGCCAAGCTCTACCCGGCGATGCGCCGCCGATGACCCAGTCCTACCTCGCAACCTACCGCCAGGAAGCCACCCGCGTCTTTCTCGAGCGGTGGGGCCGTATGAGCCCCGAAGAGCGGGCCGCATACATCCTCATGACCAGCCAGCAACAGCAGTTCCAGAACAATCCACCGCAAGGATGAATGCACGACACCGACAGTGAGTTTCTCCGCAAGGAGCCATGCCCAAAGTGTGGTTCCCGCGACAATCTCGCCCGGTACACGGACGGCCACGCTTACTGCTTTGGCTGCCGCCACCACGAACCCGGAGATAACATGACAGAACAGACCGAGGCGGCAGCGCCCCGGAACGTAGATTTCGTCCCCCCAGGCGAGCCCGCCGATTGGGCAAGCCGAGGCATCACACTCGAAAGCGCGCAGAAGTGGGGCTTCACCCGTTCGATCCTGAACGACCAGCCCGTCCGCTTGTTCAACTACCGAAACAGCGCGCAGCAACTCGTCTGGCAGAAGGTCCGCTTCCAAGGAAAGGACTTCCGGTCCAAGGGCAACAAGGAGGACATGTGCCTCTATGGCCAGTGGCTCTGGCGCGATGGCGGCAAGCGCGTCGTCATCGTCGAGGGCGAGCTGGACGCGATCTCTCTCAGCCAGATGCAGGGTCACAAGTGGCCTGTCGTCTCGATACCCAACGGTTGCGACGGTGCGGCCAAGGCTCTCCGTAAGAACCTCCAATGGCTGGAGCAGTTCGAGGAGATCGTCCTCATGTTCGACGGTGACGATCCCGGCCAGAAGGCAGTCGACGAATGCAAGCTGATCCCGTTCACACCGGGCAAGCTGAAGATCGCCTCGCTGCCTCTCAAGGACGCCAACGAGATGCTCATGGCGGGCCGCATCAAGGAGACCATCGACGCCATCTGGGGTGCCAAGGTCTACCGCCCTGACGGTCTCGTCGGGGTGTCGGACATCATGGGTGAGCTGCTCAAGCCGGTCACCTTCGGGCTGCCCTGGTGCTTCGAGGAACTGACCAAGCTCACCTACGGTCGGCGCGACGGCGAGGTCTATGGCTTTGGCGCCGGCACCGGCATCGGCAAGACGGACTTCCTGATGCAGCAGATCGCGTTCGATGTGGTCGAGCTGAAGCAGACGGTCGGGGCAATCTTCCTCGAACAGAAGCCCGTCGAGACCGCCAAGCGCGTGGCCGGCAAGATCGCTGGCAGGATGTTCCACGTTCCCGATGGGGGCTGGACAGCCGACGAGCTGACGCGGGCAGCCCAGGAGTTGGACGGGAAGGTCTTCTTCTACGACAACTTCGGGCAGACCGATTGGGAGCTGGTCAAGGGGCACATCCGCTACATGGTGGTGAGCCTCGGCATCAAGCTGATCTACCTCGACCACCTGACGGCCCTCGGTGAAGACGCCGAAGAGCTGGGCCTGATCATGAAGGAAATGGCCGGCCTCGCAAACGAGCTGGGCTGCATCATCCACTTCGTCAGCCACCTCGCGACACCCGATGGGAAACCTCACGAGGAAGGCGGGCGCGTCATGATCCGTCACTTCAGGGGCTCCCGAGCAATCGGCTTCTGGTCCTTCTTCATGTTCGGCATGGAGCGTGACCAGCAGAACGAAGACCCCATCATCGCCACCACGACCATCTTCCGCATCCTCAAGGATCGCTACACCGGACGGTCGACCGGCAAGACCATCAACCTTGGGTTCCACTCCGAGACCGGACGCCTGTTCGTCCGCGACGATGACCCGTTCAAAGACAAGGATGCCGAGACGCATGGCTTCTCGAATGAGAGCGATGACGAGACACCTTTCTAACCCCGAGCCCGGGTTCGGTCTTGGGGCGTTGATCCTCTCAGCCCTGCTGGTTCTGGCTTTGGTGTTCGATCACCCCAGGCCCCCAACAGCCCAACCCGGAAACGAATGTCGGGTCTGGGCGGGGCTCTATCTGCCCTGCTCGAAAGTCGGGCCGACCAACTATCCCGACGTGTGGCTGAGCGAGGGCCAGGACATCTGACCTTCGATCACACCAACGAGAACATCCCCTCAGCGCTGATCGTTCGGCGCGAGGGTTCCCGCCTAATCCTCCAAGGCAGAACTGCCACCATCGTCCTGTTCGCGGAAGCGTGGAGGGACGTGGTTGGAGCAATTCAAGAGGTAATGAATGGAATACCAGATCATCCAAAACCTGACGCAGCTCCTCCTCGCTGAGAAGGAAGAGAAGCGCCAGCTCTACAACCGCTACAAGCAGCTCGAACGACACAACGACGATCTCGCCGGCATGGTCATGATGGCCCAGGCCGACAAGCAGCGCGTCAAGGTGCTGGAGGGGGAGAACGCCAACCTCGACAAGATGGTGGCCAAGCTCCTCGACGAGAACATGGCGATTAAGGCCGAGATCGATTTGATGCGCCAGCCGCAGATGCTCGTACCGGGCTTCTACAAGGGCTGATGAGTTCGACCACCCTCGTCTTCGACATCGAGACGAACGGACTGATCCCAGAGATGACCACGATCCACTCGCTGGTCATCAAGAACACAGACACCGGCCAAATCTGGAGCTGCTGCAAGGAGTACGTCGGGGACACCGGCAACTCCATCGCCTTCGGCCTCCAGCTTCTCCAAGAGGCTGACGTCATCGTCGGCCACAACATCCAAGACTTCGACATCCCCGCGATCCAGAAGCTCTACCCGGCCTTCAAGCCGAGGGGCAAGGTTCGCGACACGATCATCATGTCCCGGCTGATGTACGCCGACATGAAGGACGCCGACTTCCGGCAAGAGAAGCGCCTCGGCATGGGGCGTTGGATCAAGAAGCACCTGTTCGCTCGGCACTCGCTGGAAAGCTGGGGCCAGCGCATGGGCATCTGGAAGGGTGACTACGGCGAGATCAAGAAGGCCGAGGCTAAGGAGCTTGGGCTGACCGGCCAGGAAGCAGTCGACTACGTCTGGGGCCACTGGTCCAAGGACATGCAGGACTACTGCGAGCAGGACGTCGAGGTCACCGACAGGCTCTGGCAGAAGCTGATCAAGAAGGGGTTCTCGGAAGAGAGCATCCAGCTTGAACATGACGTGCGCCGCATCGTGGCCCGTCAGGAAGCCTACGGGTTCGTCCTCGATCTCCGCAAGGTGCAGGACCTTCACGGCACCCTGGCTCAGCGCAAGGCTGATCTGGAGAAGTTGCTGCAGGCCGAGTTCAAGCCTTGGTTCCGCAACCTCGGGCCGAAGACCCCGACTATCGATCGCTCAGTCCAACAGAAGCATCTCAAGCCGGTCGGCTACGAGAAGAACAAGAAGGGCGAGTCCAAGCTCGACAAGGAAGGCAACCGCAAGCCGATCTATCCGAAGATCCATTATTCGACGGATGCGCCCTACACCGAGGTCAAGCTGGTCCCGTTCAATCCGGGTTCGCGGCAGGACGTCGCTGACCGTATGCGGAAGCTGTTCGGCTGGAGGCCCACGGAGTTCACCTCCGATGGTCACCCCAAGGTCGACGACGAGACGCTCAAAGGTCTCTCCTACCCGTCTGCAAAGGTCCTCTGCGAGTACTTCGTCGTTCAGAAGCGCATTGGCCAAGTCGCGGAAGGCAAAGAGGCCTGGCTGCGGCATGAGGTCAACGGTCGGGTCCACGGCAAGGTAGCCACCAACGGCGCGGTCACGGGTCGCATGACCCACTCCAAGCCGAACATGGCCCAGGTCCCCGGCATCTACGACAAGAAGACCGGCGAGAAGTTGCCATACGGCTTCGAGTGTCGGGAATGCTGGACGGTTGGCAAAGGCAAGAAGCTCGTTGGCTGTGACGCGGATGCGTTGGAGCTGCGTGATCTGGCCGGCTACATGGCTGCCTACGACGGTGGCGCGTACATCAAGACGGTCCTCGAAGGCAACAAGGCCAACGGCACCGACATGCACACCATCAACGCGAAAGCGCTGGGGTGCAGCAGAGACGTCGCCAAGGTCTGGTTCTACGCCTTCATCTACGGATCGGGCGACGAGAACCTGGGCAACATCCTCGGGATCACCTCGTCGAAGGCCAAGGCTATCGCAGCCGGCAAGCTGTCACGTCAGAAGTTCCTCGCGGCACTTCCGGCTCTCGGCAAGCTGTCGGAGGCAGTCCAGCGCAAGGCCAAGACCCAAGGCTGGATCAAGGGGCTCGACGGTCGCATCCTCATGGTGCGCTCGGCACACGCTTCACTGAACACGCTCCTGCAGTCCGCTGGTGCCATCCAGATGAAGCGCGCTCTGGTCATCCTAGACAACAACCTTCAGGCGCTCGGGCTGGTCCCAGGCGTCCATTACGAGTTCGTCGTGAACGTCCACGATGAGTGGCAAATCGAGGTCGATGAAGACAAAGCAGAGCTGGTGGGGAAGGAAGCGCAGGACGCAATCCGACTTGCTGGCGAGTACTACAAGTTCCGCTGCCCTCTCGCCGGTAACTCCGTCGTGGGAGCGAACTGGGCCGAGACACACTAAGGCCCCTCAGAACGCGCCGGGGTTCGTCTACATCATGGCGAACCCTGCGTGGCCTGGGCGAAGCAAGGCAGGCTTCGCGAAGGACCTTAAGAACCGCATCCGTCAGGCCAACACCAACGATCCTGACCGTGCCTACTACTTCCATGAAACGAGGAGATTTGATGATCGGAAACAAGCTGAAGCAGTTCTTCACGAGCTGCTGGCTGGCTATCGCATCGCCGGCACCGAGTGGTTCGAGCTACATCCAGACGATGCAGCCGGTATGCTACGGGGGCTCCATCGCCGGGTTGCTGCAGAAGGCAGACCGGGAGGCGATGCAGGAAGCTCTGACGAATAAATACGGCATCAGGGAAATCGACTGATGGCCTGCACGATGGGCGTGGGCTGCGACGAGTACGGCGTTTGCTACGCTGCCGCCCACGGTCAACCTGACAGGTGCGGTCAAGAGGAAGCCCCGTCCCGGTACGTCGTCAAGGACATCGACACCGGCCACTACCTCCAGAGCATGTTCGGCGGTCTCAGAGCCCGCAGCGCGGACATCAACAAGGCTGACGTGTTCGACCGCAAGATCACCGCAGGGGTTGTCGCAGACCATCACACAACCAGGGCCTACCGCTACATCGTGGCCCCTGTCCGCATCACCGAAGTCCAATAGGAGAACAATTGAGAACACTGCTGATCGACGGGGACATCCTCGTCGTATCGACTGGAGCTGCCCTTGAGGTCGAGACCGACTGGGGCGACGATGAATGGACCCTGACGTGCGACGTCAAGGAAGTTAAGGCCACCATCCTCCATACCATCAAGCGCCTTGAACGGGACCTCGACGCCGACGCTTCGGTGATCACCCTGTCGAAAGGCGAGACGTTCCGCCACCAGCTCTACCATGGCTACAAGAAGGGCCGCGCCCGCAAGCCAGTTGGAACCAATGAGGTGAAGCGCTGGCTCATTGAGGAACACGGGGCGAAGTTCAAGCCCGGTATCGAGGCCGACGATGTCATGGGCATCCTCGCGACCAACCCTCGGATCATTAAGGGCGAGAAGGTCATCGTGTCCCAAGACAAGGACATGCTGACGATCCCCGGCCTGATCTATCGGAATGGCGAGATCGTCAAGGTCACACCGGAAGAGGCCGAGCTGAACTGGCTCACCCAGACCCTGACCGGCGACACCACGGACGGTTATCCCGGCTGCCCAGGAATGGGACCGGTGACCGCCAAGGACGCTCTCGTTCGTCGCATCGGGCTTGAAAGCTACGATCACACCATCGAGCGCGGCAAGCGCAAGGGCGAGACCGAGACCCGCTGGAAAGAGATCGACGTGCCAACACTCTGGGATGTGGTTCTCCACCAGTTCGCTCGTGCCGGCCTGACCGCTGACGACGCCCTCCTGCAGGCTCGACTGGCCCGCATCCTCCACAACGACGACTACGACCACGCAAAGAAGGAACCGATCCTCTGGACCCCGTGAAGCCTACCATCTACCTCGACCTCGACGGCGTTCTCGCTGATTTCGACCTGGGCGCTGGCCTGATCCTCGGCACCGACAACATCTACAAGTGGGAGTTCATCCACGGCCCTAAGGCGTTCTGGGAGAAGCTCGACGCCTACCCCAACTTCTTTGGCTCGCTGCCGCTGAAGTCCGACGCACCGACCCTCTGGAACGCGGTGAAGAAAGCCAAGCCGGTGATCCTGACGGCGCTCCCCAAGGTAGGTGCCGAAGCGGTCGAGCTGCAGAAGCGGGCCTGGGTAAAGCACTACCTCGGTGAGGACGTCGAGGTCATCTGCTGCCAGACCAGCGACAAGCCTCAGTTCTGCTCGCCGGGTGACGTTCTGGTCGATGACCGTGCCGTGAACCGGGAAGCATGGGAGGCCCTCGGTGGCCACTACGTGCTGCACACCTACTCGGCTGGTTCGGTCCAGCTCCTGAGAGCCCTCGGGTTCATCTGATGGCTGATCGTCTGATCGCCTTGTCGGGGCCTGCGGGTTCCGGCAAGTCGGTTGCAGGATCACACCTCGCGGACACACACGGGTTCACTCCCGTCAAGTTCGCTGGACCGCTCAAGGATATGGTGCGGGCATTCTACCGGGCAGCCGGCTTGACCAACGAGGTCGAGATCGAGCGTCGGATCGAGGGAGACCTGAAAGAGGAACCCTGCCCATACCTCAACGGCTGCACACCGCGTCACGCAATGCAAACCCTGGGGACCGAGTGGGGCCGCGTGTGCATGGGACAGAACTTCTGGATCAACGCATGGGCTCGCAAGGTCGACAGCATCGCCGGCCCGGTGGTCACCGACGACTGCCGGTTCGACAATGAGGCCGAGACTGTTCGGGCTATCGGCGGGGACGTCGTCAGGCTCAAGCCAAAGGTTCACCGTAGGAAGACTTCGAGCCACGCCGCTGAGGCCGGTATCGGGGAAGACTGGGTGACCCATACGGTGAAGAACGATGGGACTATCGACGACCTTCGGGTCAAAGTGACAGGCATTGTGGGCGGTGAATAGGTTGCCCACTAGCACTACGGAGGGGTTTCTGGCTCCTCCGCCAGTCACTCGGGAATTGCTGGCGTACCTTCGACAGGTATTTCGCAACAAGCTTCCCGATGATCCATCGGTTTCCGACCGTGAGCTTGGGGCTTTGATCGGAGAACAGCGGGTGATCAATCACCTCGCAGCAGCCCTCCACAATCAGGAAGAAGACCTACTCACAGATGTGCTTAAGCAAGCCCAAGATTGAGAAGGCCGACCCCGTCGCGCCACCTCCTCCCCCGCCCAGTGACAAGCCTTTGGCCCCTGTCCTGAACGAAACATCCCGCGCTGCCAATCAGGAAGGCGCGAACGCAAACGCTGCCCGCCGTGGCCGCAAGTCACTGACCATCCCGCTGGCTAGAACCGGTGGGTCGGGCATCAACATTCCGCAGTAATCTTGGCCGAACCGACAATCACTGTCTCGGCTAAGGCACTCTACGAACAGCTAGTCACCGACAGAGACCCGTATCTCAAGCGGGCTCGTCGGGCTGCTGAACTGACGGTCCCATACCTGTTCCCCAAAGAGGGCACGACTGGGTCTGCAGACTTCGTAGAGCCTAACCAAGGTCTCGGCGCTCGCGGCCTCAGGTTCCTCGCTTCCAAATTGAGCCAGAGCCTGTTCCCCATCAACGCGCCTTTCTTCAAATACGAAATTGACGACATCGCCCTCCAGGACCTGACCAAGGCCGACGACAAGAGGGGCGAGATCGAGAAGGCCCTTAGCGCCCGTGAACGCGCCGTTCTCAGTGAGATGAACGGTTCCATGTTCAGGCCTGTCGCCTTCGAAGCCTGCCGACAACTCGTGCTGGCCGGCAACTACATGATCTTCATCCCGAAGAAGGGGAAACCCCGCGGATTTAGGCTCACCTCCTACGTGGTCAATCGCGACCCGGCTGGCAATGTCCTCGACATCGTCATCAAGGAGCAGATTGCCCGCGTTGCCCTTTCGGAGGACATCAAGTCCAAGATCAACGGCCCAGACACTGAGGCTGCCCAGAAGGACAAGGAAGCGACGGTCGACGTCTACACGTTGATCACGCTCGATGACGCCTCCAGCCAATACCTCGTCACCCAAGAGATCGACGGCGTCCAGATTGACGGCGAGTACTCGGGATCATACCCGAAGGACAAGCTGCCCTGGCTGCCCCTGCGTTTCACCTATGTGGAAGGCGAGGACTACGGTCGCGGCTTCGTTGACGAGTACATTGGCGACCTCAATTCCCTCGACGTCCTGACCGAAGCATTACGGGACGGCACTGTGCAGGGTGCAAAGGTCGTCTGGATCGTCAGCCCGAACGCTAACGTGCGTGTCGAGAAGCTGGCAAAGGCTGAGAATGGTGGGTTCGTCCAAGGTGACATCAACCAAATCCAGGCCCTCAGGCTCGACAAGGCCAACGACATGGCTGTGGCCGAGCGGTTCATCCAATCGCTCACCGAACGGCTCTCCTTCGCCTTCCTCCTCAACACCTCCGTCCAGCGGAAGGGTGAGCGGGTTACGGCAGAGGAAATCCGGTACATGGCCGGCGAACTCGACCAAGGCCTCGGCGGCGTCTATTCGCTGCTCGCTGAAGAGTTCCAGCTCCCCGTCGCCCGCTTGTTCGAGGCGCGCATGGAGTTCGTTCGCAAGGTGCCTCCACTTCCCAAGGAGATCACCTCCACGACCATCGTTACGGGCCTCGACGCCCTCGGTCGCGGCAACGATCTGCAGAACCTCGACAGCTTCCTCGCTGGCGCCGCCCAACTCGGTGGCCCTGAAGCAATCGGCCGATACGTCAACCTCGGTGAGTACTTCAAGCGCCGTGGTGCTGCACTTGGCATCGACATGGGTGGCCTCATCCGCACGGATCAGGAAATCCAGGCAGCCGATCAAGCCGCCATGCAACAGCAAATGCTCCAGCAGCTCGGTCCCCAGGCAATCGCTCAGATGGGCGGTATAGCCAAGGAGGGCATGAAGCAGGACGCACAACCCTCACAAGCCACGACAGGAGAACAGAATGGCTGATGAAACACAGACCCCCGAGCCGGTAGCGGAGATTGCACCGGAGGCTTCGAAAGAGCCGGTAACCAAGACCAAGGCGAGAGCCAAGGACAAGACCCCGGCGAACCATGAGGTTCTCCTGAGCGGCAACACGTTGGTGTCGTATTGAGCGTCGAGACCATTCAGGTCCAGGCTGCTCAGCCGACCGCAGACGAAAGCGCTGCTGCCCTCGCGGCTGCCGCTGCTGCTGCCCCTACGAACGAGGCTGAGGCTCGCGCCAAGATCGACGCTGAGAAGGCTGCTGCTGAAGCGCCGGCCCGCCCCGAATGGCTCGACCCCAAGTTTCAGTCTCCCGAGGACATGGCTAAAGCCTATGCCGAACTGGAGAAGAAGCTAGGCGCTCCGAAGGAAGAGCCCAAGCCGGAAGACAAGGCCGAGGACAAGCCGGAAGAGAAGAAGGCCGACGAGACCCCTAAGAAGGCCTCCGAGGTTGTCGCTGACCTGAACGCCAAGTTCCTCGCTCAGGACGGCAAGCTCACCGACGCCGACTACGCCACAGCCGAGGCCATTGGTCACGACCGCGCAACCGTCGACAGCTACATCGCTGGCCAGCAGGCGCTTGCCGAGATCGCAACGCAGCGCATCACCTCCGCAGCCGGTGGCAAGGAAAGCATGGACCGCATGTTCGCATGGGCGTCCACCTCCATCCCGGCAGCCGAGATTGAAACCTTCAACAAGTCATTCGAAGGTGCTGACGTGAACGCTGCCGTCATCGCGATGGAACAGCTCAAGAGCAAATACGAAGCGGCCAATGGCAAGGACCCGACACTGATCGGCGGCAAGCCAGCAGCCAATGCCTCTGACACGTTCACGAGCTGGGCCGAGGTCCAGACCGCCATGGGTGACGAGCGCTACGGGCGCGACCACGCCTACCGGACGAAGATCGAGCAGAAGCTCGCTCGGTCCAACAACATCCGCTAACGGACACGGCCCCCACCTCTGCACGTCAAGTGGGGGCCATTTCAAAGGACACCATGAACCGCCTAGCATTCTTCGCTGCGGTGCGTTCTGCGTTCGGCCCGCTGGCTGCCACTCAGGTAGCTGGCTTCACGTTGATCCTCGATCAGGCCGAGAGGGTCAAGACACCCCTCGACCGTCTCTCCTACATGCTCGCAACGACCTACTGGGAAACCGGCAGGACGATGCAGCCCGTGGCCGAGGCCAATTGGATCAAGAACGCCGAGGCTTGGCGCAAGACGCACCTCCGCTACTGGCCCTTCTACGGTCGCGGCTACGTCCAACTGACGTGGGACTACAACTACAAGAAGGCCTCCGACTATTTCCGCACGGTCCTCGGGATCAACGTGGACTTCGTCAAGAACCCCGAGCTGGTCATGCGCCCCGAGTACGCGGTGATCATCCTGTTCGTCGGCATGGAGCAAGGCTGGTTCACCGGCAAGAAGCTCGCTGACTACATGGATGGCATCGACGAGGGTGACGTGGAAGACCTCCGCGAGTTCGTCGAAGCACGGCGCATCATCAACGGCGTCGACAAGAAGGTTGAGATCGGCAAGATCGGCCTGACCTTCGAGAAAGCTCTCCGCGCCTCGGGTTACGGCAAGTGAACCATATCAAGTCGAGCAGGCGCACCTCCAAGATGTTCCTGCTCGGCAACACGGGGCTGGCCTGGGGTCTCGCTTTCTACAGCCTCTACACCAATCAGGGGACCGCTGCAGTGGCATCGTCACTGGCGCTGATTGGTTCCCTCTACGGGGCCTATGTCGGTGTCGGTCACATGGACTACCGCCGCTTCCTCAACTTCTTCAACGGACAGGAGACAGGCCTATCATACCCAGGGTCTATGCCTACCTCGCCGGATTGCTTGCCGTCCTCGCCCTCATCGGCGTGATCTACGGCAAAGGCCGGCTTGACGCCAAACACGCAGCCGAGACGGCTCTCCTTAAGGGGAACCTGAAGGTTGCCGAGATGAACCTGAAGAACGAGCAGGACGCTCGCACTCAGGACGCCATCCTCGCCACCGAGGCAGCCAATCGCAGTGCTGCCCTAACCAACAAAATCGACGAGCTGAACCAGTATGTGGACACGCTTCAAGATCGCGATAGCGTCTGCCTTAGTGGCACTGACACTGAGCGGTTGCGCGACCTCTGGAAATAGGATCGCACCTACCTACCCCGTGCTGCCGGCTGACCTTCGGGTCTGTTTCAGCACGTCCGTCGCACCGCCTTCCTCGGGCGTGATGACGAAGAAGCGGGTGATGAACCTCATTGCCGCGCTGAAGAAATCGGAGAGCGAGAAGACCGACTGCGGCAAGCGCCTCATCGCCTTCTACGACAGTCTCTCCCACTGAGGGTGCCCGCTGACGAGGCCGAAATGTCGTAGCGACTGACCCCCGTAAGGGGTCCCTAGTCGGGTGAATAGATGTTCCAGCCCGAGCCATTGAGCAGCAAGATAATCAAGATGGCGATGATGATCACCGGGCCGAGGGCATTCCCGAAGCCTTCGAGAAATCTGCTCAAAACATCAAGGAACCGGCGCATTACTTTCCCCCTGCGCTCTCCTCTTAACGCCTAAGACCGCAATCCACAATTCCCGACGCCTGTTCTGACAGATCACACCCCTCTTTAGGCGGTGATCAAGGAACCAAGGAAGTCTCACCAGAAGACAACTTGGAGACCCGCCAACCGCACCTGAGGGTGTGGAAGCCGGACAATCCCAATGAAGCTTCCAGTGCTGCTCCGAGGTCCGCGCAAACCTCAGAACAAACACGGGAAATACCAATATGGCCAATGGTGGCATCGTATCTAACCTCGGTCAGGCAAACGGCACTGGCGACGTCCAGGCGAACTTCGTCAAGGTCGCAACCGGAGAAATCCTGACTGCATTCGCTCGCACTGTCGAGTTCGCGGACAAGCACATGGTCCGCAACATTTCGGAAGGCAAGTCCGCTTCCTTCCCCGTTACCGGTCGCACCTCGGGTGCCCGCTATCACACGCCGGGCGATCAGGTCCTCGGCACGATCACGAAGTTCAACGAGCGCGTCATCACCATCGACGACCTCCTGTTGACCGACTACTTCACCGCCAACATCTACGAGGCGATGAACCACTTCGAGACCCGCTCGGAGATGACCAAGCAGCTCGGTGAAGAGCTTGCCCAGGCGTACGACCGCAACGTCGCTCGCACCATGATCCTGACGTCGCGCGGCACGAACGTTGTCGACGGCCTGCCGGGTGGTGGCAAGATCGTCAACGCCGCCCTCCTGACGGACAGCGATAAGATGGCTGCGGCCTTCTTCGACGCGGCTGCCGTTCTGGATGGCAAGTACATCCCGGCTGAGCGTTCGGCTGCCCTGAAGCCGGTGCAGTACTACGCTCTGGCCCAGAACACCAAAGTCATCAACAAGGACTGGGACGGCAAGGGTTCGTACTCGGACGGTAAGGTCTTCAAGATCGCGGACATCCCGGTCTTCAAGTCGCTGAACCTCCCGAACGGCACGAACGTGACGACCGGCCCGGCCAAGTACCAGGGCGACTTCACGAACACCGCTGGCATCATCTTCAACAAGGGCCTCGCTGGCACCGTGAAGTTGCTCGATGTCGCTATCGAGAGCGAATACATGGTCTCGCGTCAGGGCACCCTGATCGTCGCCAAGTACGCTGTCGGTCACGGCGGTCTCCGTCCGGAATGCGGTCTGGAGCTGGCTACGGCCTAATCCATCCACACCATCACAGAAACCGGGGCTCCTTAGGGGGCCTCGGTTTTTTTCGTTCAACTCTCCACTGGAGGACAAATGGCCAACGGCCTGACCCCACTGACAGAGCTTGAGGCGATCAACGAAATCCTCGCGACCAGCTCTGAGAGCCCTGTGTCGACCCTTGAGGAGAACCAGGTGATCGACGCCTCGCTCGCCATGAATACCCTTCGGGCTACCTCGGTCGAGGTCCAAACCGTTGGCTGGAACTTCAACAGGGAAGAGGCCGTAAGCCTGTCCCCTGACCAGAGCGGAGAGGTAATTCTTCCCCCGAACGTCCTGAGGATCGATACCTCGGGCGAAAGCGCGGCCACCAACGCCGTGCAGCGCGGCCAGCGTCTCTACGACAAAGGCAACCGCACCTACCAATTCACCGGCAACGTGACGGTCGATTGGGTCCTCGGTCTCGATTTCGAGGAACTCCCGTCCACTGCCCGCATGTACATCACGATCAGGGCCGCTCGGAAGTATCAGGACCGGTACTTCGGTGACCAGTCGACCCACTCCTACAGCGCCGTGGACGAGCAGCTCGCTCGCGCCACCATGCTGGACGAGGAGATGGATAGCTGTGACGCCAACATGCTGTCCGACAGCCAGTTCATGATCAAGCTCCGGGGCCGCAGCTAAGTGGCTAAGGTCTCTGGCTCGATTGCCAACTTTGCCAACGGGATCAGCCAGCAAGCAGTAGCCCTGCGGCTGGCGACCCAAGGCGAGGTCCAGACGAACGCCTACTCCACCATCGTGGATGGCCTTAAGAAGCGCCCTCCGACACAGTTCAGGGCTGCCCTCGGGCCTGCCTTTGCGGCGAACGTCTACACCCACCAAATCAACCGTGACGCCTACGAGCGATACGAGGTCCTCATGACCCCGGCTGGCATCCGCGTGTTCGATCTCGAAGATGGGAATGAATACGCGGTAGCTGCCCCGAAGGGTTACGGCTATCTGGCCTACAGCGCGTCCGCCTACAAGCGTCCCCCTTATCGCGCCCTGACGGTTGGCGACTACACCTACATCACGAACCAGACGATCAAGGTCGAGATCTACCCCACGATTGTCGAACAGGTCTCCCCGAGCGAGGCCATCGTTAACGTCCTGGCCGGCAACTACGGCAAGCTCTACACGATCACCGTCAACAACGTGAAGGTCGCTGAGTACCGGACACCGGACGGCCAGAGCGCCGCTCAGTCACCCTCCGTAGACGTCTCCTACATCGCCCGCCGTCTTGCCACTGGTGAGACCATCGTGATGGAGAACACGGCCAACGATAAGCCGAACGGCAACTGGACGTGGAAGGCAACCGACACCAACCTCGCTGCCAACGGCATCACTGCCGCCAACGGCTGGACGGTGAAGGTCTTCAAGTCGACGATCTACATCAAGAAGAACGACGGTGCAGACTTCAGCATCGCGGTCGACGATGGCTACAACGGCAACGCCATGAAGGCCATGCGCAAGACCGTGCAGGACTTCGCTGATCTGCCGGCCTACTGCGAGGATGACGTCGCCATCGAGATCACCGGCTCCGTCGGGACCGAGTTCGACAACTACTTCGTCCGGTTCGACCGGCAGGATGCCAACTCCTCCATCGGCGTCTGGCGGGAAATCCCCAAGCCGGGTGTCCAGAAGGCCCTCAAAGCCTCCACGATGCCGCACGTTCTGATCCGTCAGGCAGATGGCACGTTCAAGTTCGACGAGGCCACATGGGACCTCCGCAAAGCCGGCGACGATAAGATCGCCCCTGGCCCGTCGTTCGTGGGCGAGAAGATCAACGAGGTGCTGTTCTTCAAGAACCGCCTTGGCTTCCTCGCTGGCGAGAACGTCATCCTGTCCCGTGCCGGGAGCTACTTCGACTACTGGCGCTCGACCGCCACCGCACTGCTCGACGATGATCCCATCGACGTGGCAGCGACCGACAACGGCGTCTCGGTGCTTCGCAGCGCTGTGGCAGCCTCCGACCGACTGGTGCTGTTCGCGGACCAGACGCAGTTCACCCTCATGGGCAACGAGCTGCTGACCCCAAAGACCGCCTCGATCCGGCCCTCGACGTCATTCCAGGCGTCCCGTCAGGCTCGCCCTGTACGCGCCGGCAACTCGATCTTTTTCCCGGTGGAACGTGGCCAATTCACCATGATCCGCGACTACAAGATCGACGTGAACACCGGCCTCGCTGACGCTGTGGACACGACCGGACATGTGCCTCAGTACATCCCAGGCACGGCCCTGAAGATCGCCGCATCGACCCATGAGGACATCCTTCTGGTGCAGGCTGAGGGCGACCCTTCGGCGCTCTACGTCTACAAGTACTATTGGTCGAACGATCAGCAGCTACAGTCGAGCTGGTCCCGGTGGACGTTCCCCGGCGTGACTGCAATCCTCGACATCGGCTTCATTGACAGCCAGCTCATCATGGTCGTGAACCGTGGACTGCAGGCATATATCGAGGTGATGGAAATCCAGCCGGCTGGCGTTGATCCAGACGTCCGGTTCGTCATCAACATCGATAGGCGCTTCCGTGTCGAGGACTACGACACTCGGGTCTATGATCCCTACGCCGATACGACGACAGTCCCTGTTGACCACAACATGGCCGAGGCCGACTACATCTGCGTCACCGCAGGGGCGATAACGCCCGTCCTTGAACCTGGACTGAAGATCAGCATCCTGTCCAAGACGCCTTCCACGGTGGTCTTGCAGGGCGACATTAGGAACGTCCCGCTCTACTTCGGCACGACCTACGAGACGCGCTACGGGCTCTCCACAATCTTCATCCGCCAGGAAAGCCGTGCGGGTGGTGTGTCGGTGACAACTGAGGGTCGGTTGCAGCTCTTGCAGCTCATGATCCAGTACTCGAACAGCGCCTATTTCCGTGTGGAGATCACCCCCATGTCTCGCGACACAAGGGCATATTTCTCCAGCGGCAGGCTCATGGGTGATCCGGCAAACCGGGTCGACACCATCAACCTCGCTGACGGAAGCTTCAAGGTCCCCGTGTTGTCGAAGAACGACCGGGTCAAGATCGAGATCGTGAACGACAGCTACCTCCCGTCCTGCCTGCTCTCAGCAGAGTGGGTCGCCAACTACGTCCAGAAATCGCAAAGGATTTGATGATCACAATTCGCAGGGCCAAGGTGGCCGACGCTATCTTCCTAGCCCCGCGATTGCGGTCAGCAGACCGAGACGAATGCAAGGCAGCCTTGGGCATGGAGCCCGAGGTTGTCCTGCCTCTTCTGGTCCAGCAGGGCAACTACGTATGGGCCGGCGTTGAGCCATCAGGCGAGGTCTTTGGCCTCTTCGGTGTCGATCCGGTCCACAACAATCCCCACCTCGGGATCGTTTGGATGGTCTCTTCACCAGCCATCACGAAATACCGTCGAGAGCTGATTGGCCTCACCCCTAAGTGGCTCAAGAGGCTGCACAGGGTGCGCCCGCTTCTCGGCAACCATATCGACGCACGAAACACCACGCACATCCGCTGGCTCAAGCGCATGGGCTTCTCATTCCTGAGGACCCATGACGAGTTCGGCGTTGAGAAGCGTCCTTTCCACGAATTTGCAAGATTGAGGTCATAACGATGTGCATCGGCGCAGTCGGAATGGCTGTTGCTCAGTTCGCCCTGTCCGCTGCCAGCACCGTCGCCGGCTTCGTCGGCCAGTCGCAGCAGGCTGAGGCGCAGCAGCAATATTACAACAACAACCGGATCGCGGCGAACAAGGCTGCGGTCAACACCTATGCGGCCAACCAGAACCGCGCCCTACAGGAACGCAAGGCTGCCTCTCAGGAGACCCAGCAGTTGCAGACCGACGCCATGCGCGCTCGATCCACGGCAGAAGTTGCCGCTGGTGAAGCCGGCGTATCGGGCCTCTCGGTTGACGCCTTGATTGGCGACTACTTCGGTCAGCAGGGCCGCTACGAGCGAACCCTCGACAACAATTACCAGATGCAGGCCGACTATCTCCGAGGCGAGATGGACAGCACCCAGGCGCAGGCCGAGGGTCGCATCAACTCCGTTCAACAGGGCCAGAAGCCGTCGTTCGCTGACGCCGCCATCCGCATCATGGGTGGAGGTCTCGAAGCCTTCGGTGGCTACCAGCGCGCCAAGCAGCAGGGATACGCCTAATGCCTCAGGGTAGAGTTCAAGCTCCCGATCTGCAGTCGAACGTCAGGCTCGCGCCGGCACCGATGCAGTCGGACACCTACGCCCCTCCCCCGCAGCCGGCCAAGAACGAGAACCTGTTCCGTCTGGCTGATGCTCTTGGGGCCTTCTCGGGCTCCGTTGGGAACCTCGTCGGCCTGACCGGCAGGACTTCCAAAGAAGACCGAGCCAAGGAAGATGCGGCGTTCCAGATGCACATCGCCGGCCAGACCCTAGCGCAGACGCGCAAGGACATCGCTGACGGCAAGATGATGGTCACCGACGACAAGATCGCCAATGCGGCCCGTCAGTCGGTCTATGGTGGCAAGTGGGCGGAAGGCCTTGCGGCTGACACCGACGCTGAGCTGCAGACCAGCTTCGATTGGGACAACGGGAACCCGGAAGAGTTCCTCGCCAAGAAGTTCCAAGAGAGCATCGACAAGAGCGGCCTGACCGACCCGAACGCCCTCTCGGCTGCCGGCAAGGCATGGGACGGCTACAAATCTTCGGTGCTTGCCAAACAGCAGAAATACCGCACCGACCGCGTGAATCAGTCCAACACGGACACGGCCTTCACCGTCATCAGCGACAGCGCCAACGCCTCGATCTCCAAGGGTGACGATCCCCAAACGTTCGCCGCCAAGCTCAACACGGTTCGCGGTACGCTGGGCGTCAAGGGCTCCCTCGGGGTCAACGACGAGACGCTCGACAACGAGTACCTCAACGCGGCCTCCAGGCTGGCCTCCACGAGCCCTGAATACGCCGTGGCTATGCTGGACGCCGAGTACAACGGACGCTCTGGAAAGACGTCCCTGTCCTCACAGCGGGCTTACCGCGACAAGGTCTTGGCCATCAAGGCTGAAGCTGCGAAGGCCATTGGCGTCCGCGACGACAAGAACCAAGAGCTGGAGATCGATCGGCAAGCTGACAGCCTCCTGGCTGATGGCAAGCTCGACCGGGTCACGGACACGACTTGGTACGATCACGCTGGCGAACAGAAGACCAAGCCTGCCGAGACGATCAGGAAGGAAGCGCTCAACCGCTACCTCGACAAGTCTCAGCAGATCGCTCAGGCCAACAAGGAGACGCCCGATCAGACAATGTCTCGGGAACTCCGCAAGGCTCAGCAGTCCGGTCTCGACCATCCCGGCCTCAAGGCAATCGTCTCGGGCATCTCCAAGTCCGCTTCGGTGGATCTTGGTCAGGACCCGCAGGCGCTCTCGGGCGTGATGGACAAGGTCAAGGTCGCGAGGTGGCTCTACAACACCTCCAAGAACACATACATGTCCTACCTCGACGAGGCTGACCGTGACTTCATGGAAAGCTTCATGATCGGCAAGGACGACCTCACCGGCAAAGACGGCCGGCAGATGTCCGATCAGGCTGCGCTGGAGTTCGCTGTGCGGACCTCCCAGCCGGTACAGGTCGACGGCCTGAACTTCACCCGCGATCAGAACGACAAGATCGACAGTTCGGTGAAGAACATCGCCACGCAGGATGGCTGGTTCGGCACGAGCATCGGCAGCGGCCTGACCCCTTGGAACTCGGCGGCTGCTCAGCAGCGTGTTGCGTCCATCGCCAAGCGCCTAGTGCGTGGTGGCCTGGATCAGGACAAGGCCGTCACTGTCGCAATCGACAGCGTCAAGCGCAACTCGATCACCTACAACGGGACGCTTCTGGAGCTGGGCAACAAGGCCCTTCCAGACAACTACAAGCCGGCGCTGGATGGCATCATCGGGGACTTCGCAACGGAGAACCCAGGTGTCCTGAAGGACCACGACATCGCGACCAGCGACATCACCATCATGCCGGCCCAGGACCTGAACCGCTCAGGCGGGCGCTTCCTGCTGACCGACAAGAACACCGGCCAGCCGCTGATGGATGACAAGACGGGAGAGCCCTACTTCGTCACACTGAAGACGATCCGCCAGCGCGGCGAGAACATGAAGTCCACGGCTGACGCTAAGTCTGCTCATGACATCTCGGTCCACGGTGCAGCCAAGACCCACGGCCTCGTCCCTGCCAAGGCAGAAGATGGCAACGGCACGATCTGGATCAACCCAAAGACCCGCGAGGCCTTCGACGTGACGGTGCCCGAACCGGGTGCCAAGCCTGTCATCAAGAAGCTTGGCAAGCGCGTCCGCAAGGATGGCCCGGTCTATGACGACAACGGCTTCACTCCACCCACCTTCGGCGGCGCAAACCGCTAACTCCTAGGAGGCCCTCGGCACACCACCGGGGGCCTTTCCATTTCACCCATGAGGAACAATGAACGACGAACTTAGGAACGCCATCATCGAGCAGTCAAAGCGTATCGGAGCTGACCCGCTCGATTTCGCGACGGCCATCTCGTATGAGACTGGCGGCACATTCGACCCGTGGAAGAAGGGTCCGACGACCCAGTGGGGCCGACACGAAGGCTACATCCAGATGGGTGAGCCACAGCGCCAGAAGTACGGCTACGCCAAGGGCAGGTCGATTTCGGAGCTGGTCGCGGCCTCAGCCGATTACATGGTCGACAACGGCTTCAAGCCGGGCATGGGAATGCACCAGTTCTATGCCACGATCAACACCGGCAGCCCCAACGGCGGCGGCAAGACCGACGAGAACAACGGCGGCGCTCCCGGCACCTCCGACGAGAAGGTTGACACCCAGATGGCTGGGCACCGCAGGAATGCGGCAGCTCTCCTTGGTGGCACCTTCAACGAGGCCCCTCAGTCATCCCCGAGCAACGGGTCGGCTGACATTGGCACGACCTCCGTTGAGGTTACTGAGTGGCGCACCAACACCCCGCGCGCCCCTGAAGTTGAGACCGCCGAACCCGGCTGGTGGCAGCTCCAGAAGGACGCCTACAACACCCAACAGACGCTGCCCTGGCTGGCAGTGCAGAACAAGCAACTCGCCCCTGACCCGAACTGGTCGCTGGCCGAGAACCGCATCAAGCCTGATCTGGAAGCACGGGGCATCCCGTCGTCCGAGATCGAGCGCTATGCACCTCGTCTCGCCAGTGTCTCGGAGGCCGACTATCAGGACAACCTGAGCCGCGTTAAGTCGGACTGGGACGCCAACGTCAGGCTCTCCAATGCTGGCTTCGCCGGCACAGCCCTGAGCATGGTCAACTCGATGCTCGATCCGGTCGCCCTTGGTGCCGACATCATGGCATCCACGGTGGCGCCAGAGCTGGTCCTTGGCAATCGCGCTAAGCGTCTCGGCAGGGTCCTTGAAGGGGCTATGGCTGGTGCCGCTGGTGGCGCTGCCTCCGTGGCGATCAACGCCGCGGTCAACCCTAACGTCTCCCAATCAGACCTCTTCGCAGCGACCGTCTTTGGCGCTGGCGTGGGTGGCGCTGTCGGGCACCTGTTTGGTCGCCCCGAGACCACGTTCGAAGGAGCCCAGCTCCAACGCGCGGGACGCAAAGCCGCCGAGGCCCATGAGGGTGTCGACATGGCTGGCTCCGTGGGTGCCGCTAAGGCTGCCGTGACCAAGCTGTTCCTCGACGAGAAGGGCCTCGGGCTCCTCGACGGGCGCGACTTCGACAAGACGTTCGCTGGCTCCATCCGCCCCGACCTGTCAGCTCGCTTGCAGCAAGATGACAACGTTCTGGTGAAGGCCGGCGCTGGTCTCGTGCAGGATGGCACCGGCAAGGCCAATGGCGCAATCAACGGCTTCGCGGCCTCCGAGGATCAGGTGCGGCTCTTTGACGAGAAGCGCATCATTGAGGCTCAGACCTACGGCCCGCAGCTCGCGGACTACGCCAAGCGCCAGAAGGGTCTGAACAAAGCCCAAATCGAGCGCAACTTCAACAATGAGGTTCACGCCTACATCACCGACCGGGTTCCTGGCCGAGGCGACCGCTACGACGCTGCCGTGGTCAAGATGGGCAACAAACACGCTGAGCTGTACGCCGACGCGCTGAAGCTCCAGCAGAACCCCTACGCTCGGGAAGGCATCGAAGACGCTCGCCCAGTCCTCGGGGCCGACAGCATCCCGACCGACCCCCACTATGCCCCACGCTACTGGGACAGCAACGCGATCATCGCGGCAGTCAACGAGTTCGGCGTTGCCCCTATCGAGAACCTCATCGGCAGGGCAATGAAGTCCGCGAATACGGCGCTCGCTGACGACCTGATCGAACGCACCTCCAAGGCTTTCACAAAGGCCATCGTCGACCGGGCTCACGGCCTGGAAGACGTCTCGACGCACGTCCTCAGCCGGGACCAGCTCGACACCCTCGTCGAGATGCTGGAAGGTCACTATGGGCTCGACCCTAAGGACGCTGAGGCGCTGAAGTACGAGTTCGGCAAGACCAAGGCTAAGGACGCCGGCAGGGACGGCCACAACAAGGCTCGCCTCCTGCTGGACGAGAAGATGTCCCTCGACAACGTCGCCAACAAGCACGGCGTCATGAGCGAACGTGGCATCAGCATCTCGGACCTCGTGGTCACGGACGCTCGGCAGAACTTCACGCGCTACATGCGCAATGCCACCGGTCGCGTGGCGCTCGCCCGATACCGCTTCAAGGACCCTCAGACAGGGGAACTCCTGATCAACGGCTTCACGAGCGACCGCGAGTTCAACCAGTACATCACCAAGGTCAAGCAGAAGAACGCCGACCTGATCTCTCAAGGCAAGATCACCAAGGCCCAAGCGACTGCCGGTGTGGAGCGTCTGGAGTACGCCTATGCGTCAATCCTCGGTCGGCCAACAAGCGCCATGGAGGCGACCAGCGCAGGCTGGTTCCTCAGGATGGTCAGGAAGTACAACTTCTCACGCATCATGAACCAAGTCGGCTTCGCCCAGGTCTCCGAGATCGGGGCACCTATCGCGTCCCTCGGCTGGAAGGCTGCACTCTCGCAGGCACCGGCCCTCAGGCGTGTCGTGACGGACGACGGGGCATCGCTCCTGAAGTCTGGCCTCGGCAACGACGTTGAGGCGATCATGGGCGTAGGCGCTGACCGGCTGCTGCACACCTCCGACTACCGTATCGACGAGTTCTCCGGTGGCCTTCATGGCGAGCCGACGTCGAGCTGGAAGGAGTTCGTGGAGAACAAGCTGAACAAGGCCAACAAGATCACCTCGGAAATCTCGGGGCTGATCCAGGCTAACGTCATGCTGGAGCGGTGGACCGCCAAGGCCATCGTCCAGAAGTTCTCCGACATGGCCCACAACGGGGGCAAGGGAATGTCAGCTAAGCGGCTGGCCGACCTGGGCCTCAGCAAGGACATGACCGACCGCATCCTGAAGGAGTTCACGACCGACGGAAACTTCGAACACGAGGTAGGCTTCATCACGGGCCGCAAGGTCACCCGCGCTCACTTCGACAAGTGGGCAGACAAGGAAGCTCGCGAGGCGTTCATCTCGGCAGCACACCGGCTGTCTCGTCAGATCATCCAGAAGAACGACATCGGCAACATGACCAAGTGGATGTCTCATCCGCTGGCCAAGGCCCTCATGCAGTTCCGCACGTTCATGGTCGGATCGTATGGCAAGCAGACCCTCAAGGTTGCCCGTATGGTCCACGACAAGGATTACCTGGCTGCATCTCATCAGCTCGTGATGACCACAGCCTTCGCGGCTGCCGGCTACATCATGCAGATGAAGGCTCAGGCCATGCTGCGCTCGGACGGGGACAAGTTCCTCGAAGAGCGACTGAACCCGAAGAACCTCGCTGCTGCTGCCTTCTCTCGGGCCGGCGCTTCCTCGATCATTCCGATGCTCGTGGATACCGGACTGGGCATGACGGGCCAGGACACCCTGTTCTCCTACACCCGCTCGACGGGTCAGGCGAGCAACATGTGGCTTGGCAACCCGACCTCAGGTGGCCTCGACGACCTGTATCAAGCTGGCCGCTCTCTGGCTGGCATCGCCCGCGATGGCGACTGGTCACAGGACGAGGCCCGCAAGGTCGCCCGCGTCGTGATGTTCGGCAACTCTCTCCCCATCGTCATGGGTCTCAACGGCTGGATCAGCGGGCTCCCCGAGCGCGCCCCCCACTAACCCTTACCGGCACCCCTCAACAAGGCCCTCGGCTAACCACCGGGGGCCTTTTGCATTTCCACTCCAAGGAAACCAATGGCATCTCTAATTCTCTCGTATGTCGTCTACAACGGCGACGGGTCGAAGAAGGACTTCACGTTCGACTTTGGCTACCTCGACCGTAATCACGTCAAGGTCTACATCAACGAAGTCTCCTCCGGCGCGTTCGCGTGGATGGGGCCGTTCCAGCTCCGGTTCACCACTGCACCGGCAAACGGCACCAAGATCAAGATCGCTCGGGAGACCCCAAAGCCCCCGCTGACGGTCATCGAGAATGGCTCTTCGCTTCGCGCTGAAGACCTCAACCGGCAGGCCCTGCAGTCCCTCTACATCGCTCAGGAAAGCGCCGACATCGCGGTGCTGATGAAGAGCGGTACGCTGCTCGCCCCCGACAGTGACGCGGGTCGTGTCTTCCTGCAGTTTCCCTCCATTGAGGCCCGTAGGAACAACGTTCTGGGCTTCGATAGCGACGGCCAATTCCGCCCCTTCACCTCCGCTGACATGCCCAAGGGTGAGACCGGCGACAAGGGTGCGACCGGCGATCAGGGTCCGACCGGCGTTCAAGGTCCGCAGGGTCCTGAAGGCATTCAAGGTCCCCAGGGTCTCATCGGACCACAGGGTCCCCAGGGTCTCCAAGGCCCGACCGGCAATCAGGGTCCCCAAGGCGAACAGGGCGTCACCGGACAGGCGTTCATTCCTGACGCACTCGGCTTGACCGCTGAGCGTGCGGCGTATGACGCCAGACCGAAGAACTTCGCCTACCTCGACACCCAGCTCGGCAAGATTTCGTGGAAGCTCTCGGCTACCTCGGGAGACTGGTCCACGGGCATCGGCTTCGGCCAAGGCCCACAGGGTATCCAAGGCCTCGCCGGCACCCAAGGCCCTCAGGGCGAACAAGGGCCGGCAGGCAATACTGGTCCGCAGGGCAACACCGGCCCCACTGGCAGCCAAGGCCCCACGGGCAGCCAAGGTCCAATCGGCCTGACTGGTTCGGCGGGCACCCCTGGCATGATCTGGAGGGGCACCTATGCGCCCGCCACGGCATACACGGCTAAGGACGTCGTGGGCTTCGGTGGCTCGGCTTACATCTGCATCCTCGCCACGACTGGCATGGCACCGCCCAACGCGACCTACTGGAACGTCGTCGCCTCCAAGGGCGATCAGGGCATCCAAGGTATCCAAGGCCCGGTTGGTCCGACAGGCCCTCAGGGTCCTGCTGGTCCCCTCCTGGCCCGCCTCGGCGCGGTCGCTCAGACGATCACCGACTGGAACACCGCTCTCGACAACGGCTGGTACATGGGCAGCGCTGCCGCCAATGCACCGGATGGCAACTGGTATCTCGGCAACGTCGAGGCCCACGGCTCCACCGGCTGGCGGACGCAAACGGTTCACATCTTCACTGCCGCCTCGGCTTCAAACACGCAGACCTACCGCCGCCACCAGATGAATGGGGCGTGGGGCACTTGGTACAAGCTGCAGCTCAGCCAAGCCGAACAGGATGCGCGCTACGCCATCCTCTCCAATCTCCCCATCAGCAGGGTCTTCGAGAGCGCACAGCAGGTTCTCACTGCGGGCGGTCAGCTCATCCTGGCCCACGGTCTTGGGGTGCAGCCGAAGCTCTACTCGATCTTCCTGAAGTGCGCCATTGCCCAGCTCGGCTACGCGGTTGGCGACGAAATCATCCTCAACCAATCCATGACGGACGCAGGCGCTCAGCCTCGTGGTTGGAGCATTGTTCCCGACGCATCCAACATCACCATCCGCATGGGTGACGCAGCCTCCAACGCCTACATCATGAAGAAGGATGACGGCACCTCGGGGCTCATCACGAACGCAAACTGGAGAATTATCATGAGGGCTTGGGCATGACCAAGTTCTACGTAGACGAGGCTGGCAACTACATCGGCGGCTTTGATGGCGTCACGCCCCCAGCGGGTTCCATCCAAGTCCCGACCGCGCCAGCTCGGGCAGACTGCATTTGGAGCGGGTCAACGTGGGCACCTCCCCCAGCGGAAGCCCTCCGTGCGGGAATGCCGGGACTTACTCCTCGCCAGCTCAGGCTCGCCCTACTGTCCATCAACATTGCTGAGGCCGACGTCGACTTCAAGCTGATGAGCGATCCAGCAGGCATGATCGAGTGGAAATACGCCACTTACTTCAAGCGTACTCACCCGCTCGTCGAGGGCCTCGGCGCACTCTTCGCCATCACTGCAGAGCAGATCGACAGCCTCTGGGCATGGGCGGCTGCGCTGTGACACTAGCTCTTCTCACAGGAACAACCTCCGTGGAACACACCACCGCTGCGGTCGCCGTCTCCGCAGTATCGAGCCCCGTTTGGCTCCCTTGGCTCCACTCGGCATCTGACGGCGCAGCACTGATCGCTCCCATCCTGGGCACCATCTGGTTGATCGTTCAGATCATCTCGAAGGCCCGCGACATGCTCCGAAAGGACACCAAGTGAAGACCGACAAGACTGGTCTCGAAGACCTCTTCGATACGTTCGCATCTCAGCTGAAGACCATCCTCACCGAAGGCCGTACGGTCGTCGATAAGGAGACCGGTGAGGCTGTGCAAGTGACGCCCGATGCGGCGTCCCTGAACGTCATCCTGAACTTCCTCAAGCACACCGGGACGACGGTCGCTCCAGGCACCAACAAGGTCGTGAACGACATCGTCGCCAATCTGCCGTTTGACGGCTCCGAACACCAAGAACGGTTCAACTGATGAACATCACCGCACAGAACACCTTCACCACGCCCGTGCTTATCCAGTCGGGCAACTCCTTCGACATCACCATCAGCGGCACCTTCGTGGCGACCGTTGTTCTGCAGCGTTCGAAGGACCAAACGACTTGGCTTGACGTCGCCAGCTTCACCGCGCCAGTCGAGAACACCGGTTCTGCCGGCTCGGCCTGGTACTTCCGTGTTGGCGTCAAGACTGGTGCCTTCACGTCGGGCACCGTTGTGGTCGACCTGTTCGACTGATGTCGCATATCAGAGCGGTTCCGAGGGTCGTCCTTAGGGGCGTCCTTCGGAACGTCTTGCTGACCACGTCCAGTTCCGTCCCGGTCCTGACCTTCCCTGCGGCCAACGCGGTCTACGACCTCGACTTCGCCGGCTACCAGATATTCGGAGGCACCCTCCCCGAGACCAACCAGTTCTCTGGCGCCGGCCACCTCCTGAGGCCACAGCTCACTGGCGTCAACCCGAGCTTCTACGAGGAGACCGATGGGTCTCTCCGAACCTTCACGACGACCTCAGGCATCAGGCGCACGTCGCGCGGCTTGGCGATCAACTACGACCACACCAACATCGCCCTGGCCCCTCGGGACCTGACGAACGCCGCGTGGGTCAAGAGCGCCAGCGTCACCGCAGCCAAGACCCAGACGGGCCGCACGAAGGTTGCTAACTCGGCCTCTCTTCTGACCTTTGGGGCAGACGGGACGTGCCTACAGGCGATCACGGCGACCTCCGTGGCAAGACGCATGTACGCTGACGTCAAGCAGATCACGGGCACCGACCCGCTCGAAATGACGATGGATGGCACGACGTTCACGGCGCTCACGCTGAACAAGGCGCGATATAACGGCATTGGCCGCTACTCGCTTCCTGCCCAGACCCTCGCCGCCTACTCGGTGGGCTTCCGAGGCAAGGCCGGCAACTCGTACCTCATCGACTTCGTCAACGTGGACGAGAGCGAGTACGAGCAGGACGTCATCTCCAGCAACACGCGGGCATGGCGTGATCGGGCCTCAGCCTTGATCGCTGACAACTCTCCATTGGCTTTCTTCGCCCGTGACGAGCCCTCTCAGGTCTACTTCTTCGAGTACGCCCAGCGCCGCGATGGTGGCCTTGCGGTGTCCGATGGCGACCTCCAGATCAGCTCCAACACTGTCGGCCTGAACGCCTTTGGCTGCTCCACCACGAACAAGCCAGTCTACTCTGACGAGCGCCTCTTGGTTCTCAACAGGGGCATCGTCTGGCGCACCCCCACAGGGTGTGGAGCTTGTCTCAACGGCGGTCCTGTCGCAACCGGCCCAGGCATGACGCTGACCGGCGTACTGACCCACTGGGACCTCGGGACCAATGGCATCGGCGCAATGCGTATCGACGGGCGGATCACCCGCTTCTTCGCCTCCCGAACTGTCCCCACCGCCGCTCAAGCGCAGGCGTGGACCACCATCTAGGCCATAGGCCAACAGAGACGCCTCAGGACGAGCGCTAGGTCGCTCAGCAACCCAACAGCCCCCAAGCTCGCAACGCTCGTCCTGAGCGCTCTCTGCCCCTCCCTGAAGGATTAAATGACCAAGCAGACGCTATCTGCCTCGACCTCGCTGTCGTCGCAGAATGACCCTCTACTCGACTTCAGAAACTTCCTCTACGTCGTGTGGAAACACCTCACCCTACCGGACCCCACGAAGGTCCAGTATGACATCGCATCCTTCCTGCAGCACGGCCCGAAGCGCCTCATCATCGAAGCCTTCCGTGGCGTGGGCAAGTCCTGGGTCACCTCGGCTTTCGTCTGCTGGCTGCTCTACTGCGATCCCCAAACCAAGGTCCTCGTCATCTCTGCCTCGAAGCAGCGTTCCGATGATTTCTCGACCTTCACCATGCGCCTCATCTTCGAGATGGAGCTGCTGGCCCACCTGAGACCCGGCCCCGATCAGCGCCAGTCCAAGGTTGCCTTCGACGTTGGCCCCGCTCGTGCCTCGCACAGCCCCTCGGTCAAGTCGCTGGGCATCACCTCGCAGATCGCCGGCTCACGCGCCAACGTGATCATCGCGGACGACATTGAGGTCCCGAACAATTCCGACACCCACCTGAAGCGCGAGAAGCTGTCCGAACAGATCAAGGAGTTCGACGCCGTGCTGTCGCCGGGTGGCCGCATCATCTATCTCGGCACCCCGCAGACCGAGCAGTCGATCTACAACCTCCTGCCCGACCGTGGCTACGTCTGCCGCATCTGGCCGGCTCGCTATCCCGATGAGGAGCGCCGCGCCAAGTATGGCTCAAAGCTGGCCCCGATGGTTGGCCGCGAGCTGGACGCTAGGCCCGACCTTGTGGGTGGCCCGACTGATCCCCAGCGGTTCACCGATATCGACCTGACCGAGCGTGAGATGTCCTACGGGCGCTCAGGCTTCGCCCTCCAGTTCTACCTCGACACCAGCCTCTCCGACGAGGACCGGTTCCCGCTCAAGCTGTCCGATCTGATCATCATGGGATTGAACCCTCGCAAGGCCCCGAGAGAGGTCGTGTGGGGCTCCGGCCCTGAACAGGTCATCGAGAAGCTGCCGATGATCGGCCTGCCGGGTGACCGCCTGCACCGTCCGATCTTCACCGACAAGGACTTCGTCGATTATGACGGCACGGCCATGTTCGTCGACCCCTCGGGCCGAGGCAAGGACGAGACCGCATGGGCTGTGGTCAAGGCCCTCAACGGCATCCTCTACCTGACCGCTGTTGGTGGCGCTCGCGGCCATGGCTACGACGACAAGGTGCTGGACCAGATACTGGACTGCGCCAAGGAACAGGGCGTCAACATCATCAAGGTCGAGCCAAACTACGGCGACGGCATGTTCGCCCAACTCCTCCGCGCCCGTGCCCAGCTCCGCTACCCGGTCACCATTGAGGACGCCGAGTGGTCAAAGGCCCAGAAGGAAGCCCGCATCATCGACACCCTTGAACCGATCATGAACCAGCACCGTCTGGTGGTCGATCCCAAGGTCATCGAATGGGACTACGACAGCACGGCTGCTCTGCCGACTGACGAGGTCAACAAGTACCGCCTGTTCTACCAGATGACCCGGATCACCAAGAACCGGGGAGCCCTGGCTCACGACGACCGACTGGACGCTGTGGCCGGCTGTGTCGCCTACTGGATTGAATGGATGGCCCGGAACACGACCGTGGCTGTCGAACAGAGGAAGCAGGAGCTGCTCGATCTCGAACTGGCCCGCTTCATGGAGAACGCCCTCGGGGCCTCCCTACGGTCCTCCCCTCGGTTCTTCTAGGTCCTCAGTTCCCCTTCAGTATCGAATAGGTTGCCCACTAGCACTGTCCCGATGGTTCCCCTTAGGGTTACCCTTAAGTGGGACCTGATTGGAACCGTAGGTAGCCCCCCCTCAGGGTGACCCCTAAGTGACACCTGATAGCATCCCTCAGCAGCCCCCGGAGTTCTCCCTGGAGGTGTGCCGAGGGGTGCCTAAGGTCGACTACCGTAGTCAGGAGACCCCTCAGTCATCCATGTCAGATAGGAGGACCCCCTCGTCCTTGGCAGCCAGCCGGAAGAGCCTGCGGACCTCCTGAGCTGTCGCCCTCTGTTCCCCGAAGGCTACGCAGCACTCGACCGCACGTCGCCAGGACGCGCCCCGCTTGGTGAACTTCAGGAGCTGCTCAGCGGCAGCCTCGGCCGAGGACACGTTGTAGCGGAGGCCGATGCGTTCCTTGATGGGGACCGCTGGGGAGAACCATGAGAGCGACATCAGGTGAACCTCCCGTAGGAGAGCCTGCTCTTCAGGTGGTTGGCGTTCAGCAGCATCGTTAAGTCCGTCGCATAGGTGATCTCCAGGCCAACCGCTGGGTGACCCTCAGGCTCAGCCGGAAGGCCGGTCTGTAGGTCGACCACCGTCCATCCCTTAGGGTCACGCTTCAGTTCGTACCTAGGTTCTGCCATGACGGGGATGTAGGGCAGCGGCTACTTCGATGCGAGGGTCTGAAGCAGTTCATCGCCGCGAAGCCCGCTTTTGTATCGTGCCATAAGGCTTTCGGCAGCCGTCGTAGCTTCGGGGCTTTCGCGGGTGATCCCACGCAGCGCACAGAGTTGATCGAACATTTCCTGGAGAATGGCTATGTCTTCAGGTTCGAAGGTGCCGTGTGCCAGCTGTGTTATCGGCATGTCGTCCCCTGCACTGATTTTTTCAGGATCATTCAATCGGAATGAAGGCGATGTCAATGTGGGACCGAAGGCCAGGGGGTCGGAATATTTGGTGCAAATTTCTGAGCGGGTGATCGGATAACAGGCACGCGCGCCGACCCCCCGTACCCCCTCATCTTTCCGCGCGCGGGCGGGCACATTGCGCGTGGTCTTAGTCGCGCGTGTCGCACCCTCCCACACAATTCCCCACATTGAAGGCGCAACGCCGTGCAGTCCAAGGGCTGCCAAAGGATATGATATCTCTTCGATGCATCTAGGGCACCATGAGGCGCACCATGAGGCGCACATAAGGCGGCATGGAACGGGCATTCCAAGCGCGGAATCTTTGTTCGCTTGTCTGCCAATCGGTGTATTTGCTCGGGGACAACCTAAGCCGCGCCTTCAGGTCTCACGCTAGGTCACGCTTGATCGGTCTTTAGCTCCGCGCGTATAGGTGCCCACACGGTTTCCGCTATGGCGCACGAAAGGGGCAAGGTATGGGCGATCAATTGACGGGCTTCTATTGGGGCGCTGTTGTCACGGGGTTGGTGATTGGTGCTGTCTGGTTTGGTCGGCGCGACGATAAGGTCGGCATGTGGGTTAGCCTGTTCATTGCGGCATCATGCGTCCTTACGTGGCTCATGCCGGCCACCGGTTAATCCCTTCAGTGACACGATAGGGCAATCTGCGGCGATTTCTTCAAACTTTCTTTCTGTGTGATTTCAATGGTTTACCTCAAAAGTAACCCCTATCTAGCGCTTTTTTCAATCTTCCCACTTGCGCAATCATCCCGCTCTCGTCTAGGTATTGGTCATCGAACGAAACGGCTTCGGCCAGGGCGATCGGGACCGGGGACAAGACCTCGGCGCAGAGAGAGGCCAGCGGCCTTGAACGTATCGCGGAAAGAAAGGCCAGACCGGTGCGGAACCGGGAGGCGCGCATAACCGGGATGGTTGCGAGAGAAGAGCCTAGAGCAAAGCAGAAGAGCTAGGTGGACCGCAACCAACGCAGTGGCAAGACCGAAAGGTTGAACCGGGCGGCGCGAGAAGTGTGACCTTCTCTATCCACTGACGGGACAATCCCATCTGTGCAGTGGATTGGCAAGTTCACGCTTCACCAAATCGCTTGCGGTGCCGCCCGATGGCATCGCGAACGCATGGGATCACGGATCGGCAATCGGTTCCGCCCAATGCGTGTCAGTCCCGCCCCACGGTTGCTCAATGGGGCCACGGCACAAGCCCGCAAGCGAAGTCCAACTCAAGGGATTTCGATCATGTTCAAGTCCAAGACCATTCGATCTGGCGGCAACGCTAAGACCATCAAAGGCGACAAGTTCGGTGAATATGAAACCGCCATCATGTACCTTGCGCCGGCTGCCCAATCGCTACTCGGCAACGTGTGCCCGATGGCTGCCACGGCAGGCTGTGAAATGGGCTGCCTGTCAAAGGCTGGCCGCGCTGGCATGTTCAACTCGATTGTCGAGGCTCGCATAGCCAAGACGCGACGGTATTTCCGTGACCGCAGGCAATTCATGGCTGATCTGGTCAAGGATATCGAGGCATTCGTGCGCTACTGCCAGCGCAAGGGCGTCAAGCCAGCGGTTCGGCTGAACGGCACCAGCGACATTCAATGGGAGGTGGCGCACCCTTGCTACCGCCGCATTGAAACCAGCGACCCGGCACAGCTTAACCCGGCTTGCTTCCTGTCGATCTTCCACGCTTTCCCTGAGGTGCAGTTCTACGACTACACCAAGGTCTACAAGCGGGCCTACCGCAAGCTGCCGGCCAACTACAGCCTGACGCTCAGCTACAGCGAAGCGAACCCGGCCTATCGCGATGCGGTGCTGCTGGCCGCTTTGGACACCGAGACCAACATCGCCGTGGTCTATCGCTCGAAGCACGTTCGGGACGCCGTGGCCGGTTGTGGCAAGGTCGACAGCTTCGGCCACTCCAGCGGCGAACGTCTGGCCCGCGAAGTCATCGACGGTGACGAAACCGATATGCGCTTCACGGACCCTCGCGGGGTCATCGTCGGGCTCTACGCCAAGGGTCCAGCCAAGAAGGACACTTCGGGCTTCGTCGTCGGCTAACCTATCCACTGTCGCAAAGGTTCCCTGAGCGCATCGGTCTGGTGTCCTCCAGCACTGGCCGGTGTCGCTCGGGATCACGAAAGGAAACCATCATGCCTCCTGAAGTCGAAACCATCTGGGCAACCTTCCTGTGGTGCGCGCTGATCACCGGCTGCGCCATCTTCGCAATCAAGACCGCGAGGGCACCGAAATGAGGACCAAGCTGTTCACCGAAGCCGACTGTGAAGCCGCCATGTGCCTCTGGGAGGCCATGCTCGTCGAGTATCGCGAGGAAGGCAAACCCGGTCACGAGTGGGCTGAGCCGATGCACGCTCGGTGGGACCAATGGGGCACCTCTGAGATGCGCCACGACTGCATCGCTCTGGCACCCATAGCCGAACGCGTTTGGCAGATCGTTCGGGAAACTGGCGAGGAAGACCATCTGGTCCCCTTCGACTGGGAGTTCATCCCGGCCTTCCTGCGCCGCGTCCAGTGGATCAGTCCACCATCGGGCGAAGGGTGGACGCCTATCGACGAGGCCGCGATGGCTGCCGATCTGCTCAAGATCGTGGTGCCGTCATGATCGTCTACAATGTCCAGCGCCGCTGGTTCACCATGAAGAACGACGCCGAGGTCTACCGCAAGGCCGGGGGTCTGCCCACCAGCGCAACCTACAAGCTCCACATGGAAAGCCGCGACGATCTCGCCGCGCTGCTCAATGGGCTCTGTGGCCTCGGTGCCGAGATCGATGGTGCCAACCCTGAGCCGCCACCTGTCGTCATCGAGCGAAACCAGATCACCAACACACCACCTGACTGTGTGCCGCTCTTCCTAATCCGCGATTGGGAACGCCGCAACAAGATCAACGAGGATCAGAAATGACCACCTACATCTGCCAGCGCCTCGACGAATACACCGAGCGGGGCAACAAATGGGCACTCAAGGTGTCCCACACCACGGGGGCAATGACGCCCCTCGGGTTCCACCGCACTCGCAAGGCCTGTGTCACCGTCGCCCGCCTCTTGGCTGGCCGGCAGGGCAAGGTTGAGGTGCGCAACAAGCCGGCCAGGATCACCGCGTGGAGGATCGAGGCATGATGTTCAAGTCCATGGTCTGGTATCGCAACGCCACTGGCGCGCTGCGGTCATCGGGCGATCTGCTCGACCCTGCCTATGAGGCCTGCGGGTCACTTGACGCGGCACACAAGGCGCTTCATCGGGCAACGCCTTTCGTCCGCTCGAAGGCCATTAGTGTGGTCGTCACGATCTGCACCCCGAATAAGACCTATCCGGTCAGCTCCGTCATCGACCGCGATCCTTGGATGTATCACGGCACCAAGGAGTATTTCGTCGACCAGCTCGTCGGGGCGGCAGCATGACCCTCTGGGAGTTCGTCCAGATCGCCCTCGCCGGCTACGCCTTCGTCTGCCTGTTCACCGCCTGGTGGCTGGTCAAGACCGCTTAATCCCAACTCGCATTTGCAAGCGTAACTCAAATTCACTGTTGACACCCAACAGAGAGGAAGATATTCCTATGCACATCATCAACGAGCAATTCCTGACCGAGGGCAAGGCCGCTGCATTCATGCAGGGCTACGCCAACAAGTTCCGTCCAGCGATCTTCGGCACCCGGCTGACCAAGCGGCGCTCCCGCTGCGGCCAGTACTGGGAAGTCGTCGGCGCGCGCTTCGCCAACTGATCAATTCAATCGGAGAACCTCAATGATCAAGACCAAAGCCAACACCGCCACCGCCAGGGAGCCCACCGCACCCATGACCAAGTCGGTTCTCGAACTGCTGCGCCGTAAGGGTGCGCTCACGTCGCTTGAAGCCCAGGGCGTCCTGCGCTGCCGCCAGTTGCCAGCCCGCGTCCTCGAATTAAAGCGCCTCGGACACAGAATCGTGACCGAATTGAAGGTCGATCCGACCGGCCAGAAATACGCTCGTTACCATCTGCAACATCTGTAATCGCTAAAGAAGGAGCAACTTGAGAGGGAGCCAACCGGTTCACTCAACCGTGCAATTGGAGATCATGGCCCGAGATGAAGAACACACCTAGAGAGAGGGCAAAACGATGCATCCTCATCGAGATGATGCTCAGCATTCAGGAAGCCATATCCAAGCTGGAATATCCCGGAGAGGTCAGCGTCGTCTTAATGGCGGTGCGCCTCGGCCACTACTCAGGCAAGCCGATGGACATCACCTCGCTGGCCGGCGCGACGAGCCTGCCTCGAACGACTGTCCTGCGGCACCTGAGGACGCTCGAAGTAGCAGAGCGCGTTCACATAAGTCGCGGTGGGAGACGCACGGTCGTCACACTGAATGGTCGAGCGGACACCGCGAGGACGGCACCGTTCTATCGTCGGGTGGAGGTCAGCGTCATGGAGGCCTACCGCGACCTGTCCAAATTGGACACCAAAGCTATAGACTAAACCAAGAACCTTTAATAAGTCGCCCTCAGCCGTCCCACAGGAGGGACAGAGGCCAACTCAGGGAATAAATATCATGATGCAGAAGATCGAGGCCATCCTCGTTCAACTTACCCGTATTGCAGATGCGTTGGAGAATGCAGGGGGGTCCGCGTTGGGGGTCGGCGCGGCTGTCCCCAGCAACCCCTACGCCAGCCCTGACGTGCCTGCCGGCTACGATACGGTGCTTAGCTATTTCGCCAAAACCAACCCGGAAGCCCTTGATTTGATGGGCGACCCTATTGCTGATACTCAACGCGACGGCTTCTGGCTCAAACATCAGGCCAGCCGCCGCGACATCCAGATCATCTCGGTTGAGGCCCCGGCTCCCTTGAAGGAGATCGGGATCGAGACGGTCAACGCATATCCACTTGAACTGCTGCGCGAACGTCTAGGATAAGATGACTGCAGGGGGCGTTAACAGGAAACAATTGGGGGACTTTCTCGGAAGCGGGAAGGTCCCCTTGTTGCAAAGGATGCGGCTTCGGAGTATCAATCCACACGTAACCACCATGTGAGGGACGGAACAATGAACACCTTTGCCGGGCGTCAGCCCGATAACAAGACAGCGCGCAGACTGCTCTCCTTCATTGAGGAGTTCGGCAAGCTCGACGCTGAAATGCAAATCCAACAGATCGCGGTCTTCCTACACGTCATGGGCAAGCCCGAGATCACCATGCGAGAGCTGGAGCAGGCAACTGGCCTCAGCTCATCGTCGGTCAGCCGAAACGTCTCTGCACTCTCCAAGGTGCATCGCAAGGGGCAGCCGGGACATGACCTCGTGGTCACCTTCGAGGACGCTATGGACCGGCGCATCAAGCGCGTCAGGCCGACGCCGAAGGGCACCAAGGTCTACAACACCCTCATCAACATTCTGGGGAGCTAACATCATGGCGGTCACCAAGCGTGGCAGCGGGTATCAGGCCGAGTTCGTTGTTGGAGGCAAGCGCTTCCGACAACAGTTTGACAGCGAGGCAGCAGCGGAGAAGTGGGAGTTCGAGACCCGCGCTGCCTTGAAGGCCGGCAAGGTTCTGCCCGAAGGTCCGTCCAAGTCGACCGGTGGAAAGGACGTGGGCACCCTCGGGGAGGTCCTGCGTTCGGCCACCAAGTTCCGCTGGACCAACCACGGCGGTTGCGTCGGTCAGGTTAGGAACGCCACGACATTCGTCAAGTGGGCCGGCGAGAAGGCCAGCCCTGCGGAAGCCCTCGCCACCGGGAACGTGCTGGAGTTCGTCGAGCATCTGATGGACGAGCGCAAGGTCGCCAACCAAACGATCAACCGCTACCTGTCGGCGATCTCGGTGCTCGCCAAGCAGGCTGGTGTGGCCAAGCCCGACCTGCCCTGGCAGAAGGGCAAGAAGGGTCGGCTGCGGTTCTTCACAGAGGAAGAGGTGGCGCTGATCATCCAGACCCTCACGCTGTGGGGGAAGGATCGCATCCGCGACCTGTTCATCTTCCTCGTCGACACAGGCGCTCGCCCGTACTCCGAAGCGACAGCCTTCCGGTGGCTCGATCTGCGTGGCAACGTGGTGACTTTCGAGCTGACCAAGAACGATCTGCCGAGGAGCATCCCGCTCACCAAGCGCGCTCAGGAAGCGGTCGAGCGTCAGCGGCCCTACACCGGCCACCTGTCGGGGCCATTCTCCGACATCGGCAAGTGGGAGGTCATCGAGACGTGGCGCAACATCCGCGAACACATCCCCGGCCTACACGACACCGTGGTCTACACGACGCGGCACACATGCTGCTCGTGGCAGATCATCCGGGGCATCGACATCCGGCGCGTACAAATCTGGATGGGTCACAAGTCAATCCAGACCACCCTTAACTACGCCCACCTCGCGCCCAACCATCTGCTCGACAACCTCACCGCCCTCGAAGGTGGCGCGGCTCCGAGGCTCGTGGTAATCAACGGGAAATCCTAGCCAGACCGTGTGGGAAACCATGTGGGAGACTGGTGGGATTTCCCCACGATGTGGGAGTGGGCGTGGCGGAACTGGTATACGCAGCAGACTTAAAATCTGCCGGTGTTTCAAACACTTACGGGTTCAAGTCCCGTCGCCCACACCAAGCCACTAACGAGACTTAAAATCCCTCGATCTCTGATCGTACGGGTTCGATTCCCGTCGTCCGCACCAGCCTTCGCTCTTCGAGCTTCGAGTGGCGAGCCACCTGAAGCTCGTTAGTGCATGTCGCCCAAAGTGACCTCGGTTTTGGGAGAGCGACATGCACAAAGACAAAGACCTGAAGCGGGTCGCCTGAAGGCGCGACACCGCTTAGACAAAGGAGCGTCCTCCGAAGCCTTGGCCAAGGAGGACCGGTTCGAATTTCATCCGTTCAGGCGCACCAATTTCACCAGCCAGGGCTTGTTGGCATCTCTACGCCTCGAACACTTTCTGTGTGAACCATTCCGCCAGCCTGGCAAGCTCAGGCCCCAGCACACGATCGGCACCGACAGGCGGCACGATAGCTCTGATTTGATCGACGAAGGAGCGCAGTGCCGGCGGCGGCGTCCGTTCGGTGACGTGCAGCGCCTGCGAGGCGATCATCGCCAGCATCGCCATGGCGGCATCGACGCAGCGGCCGGCGGTCGCTTCCTTGGTCCATGCGAAGAATGCCGTCGTGGCGACGTCGTCCTGCCCCGCACCGGCCGATTCCGTGCCCGGAATGAAGGTACGTTGCGCCGCCAGCTTGGCCTGCTCGAGATAGCCGGTGATCGCCATCGGCACGTAGCCGACATTGCCGTGGCCATCGCTGTCGGCCGAGTGTCGTCCGGTCATCAGAAGATCGGGCAGCAGCGACACCTTGCCGTTGAGCAGCTTGGAGGCGTGGCGATCACAAAGCAGGCAGATGTCGGCCCATATCGCCGCCAGATCATCCAGCGCCGGCGTCGCCATGGCGTTGTGATAGCCGCCGGTCGAGATGCAGCGGCCGAGCGGATGTGCATCTTCGGGCGGGATATAGACCGGATTGTCCGATATAGAGGCCAGCGACACATTGGCTGCCCGCTCGGCCGACGACAGCGCACGATGCGCCTGGCCGAGGACGCGCGGCACGATGCGGTAGCTGACCGGCGCCTGATAATTGCGTCGCCCATCGCCGGCGCCAACCAGAAATTCCCGCAAACCCTGCAGGGCCGCGGCCTCATGCTCATCACCCCAGAGCGTATCGAGGGCGGCGTCATAGTGTTCGAGCGGGGCGCGAAACGCCTCGATCGACAGCGCGAACACTTTTTGCGCCATGCGGATCCGGCGGCGCGCCGCGAGCGCCGCGTCCGCTACGAGGGCTGCAGCGCAGGGCGAGCCGTTGATCAGCGAGCCGCGTTCCTTGACCTCGAGATCGAAGCGCGTCGAAAGCTCGGCAAACAGCGGATAGAGCGCCAGGATTTCGCCGGCGCCGCCCTGGCCCGAGGCCGGCACTGTTGGCATCGGCCCACCATTGAGCATTGCGGCCACGGCAAGCGCGATGCGTGGCGAGGTGGCGGCGTTGCCCTCGATGAAGTTCGTCAGGCGGGCAAGCACGATCGCCCTGACCACGCGATCCGGCAAGGGATCGCCGAACGAGGTGGCGGCGGCAAACGCCTTGATGCGCGCATGGCGATCCCGCTCGTCGAGTTCGAGCTTGCGGCTCGCCAGCTCTCCCATGGCGGTGGTGACGCCATAGATGACCGGTGGCGGATCGGATTCAATCAGCCTGAGAAACGAGGCGCGGCATTCGGCGATGCGCTGCAAGGCCTTCTCGTCGATGTCCACCGTGTCCTTCTTCCAGGCGACGCGGAAAACAGTGTCGAGGTTGATGTCCTCACGCGTCGACAGGCTAACTGGCATGTTTCACACCACTGCAAATAAGGGACTTAGTAGAGTGGTTCCTCGAACAGCGTCTTGTCGCCGTCCACCAGCGCCTTGATCTGCGCGGTGCCGTCGCCGGCGAGCGCAAGACGGATGCCGAATGGCCGCACCCGCATGTCGTTCTGGATCGCCATCCCCTCGCCTTCCGGCAGATAGAAGCGTTCGATGCCATAGTCCGGCGCGATGGTCATCCCTTCGCCGCGAAGATCCCAGCCCTCGGCGATGTGGCCTAAAATATCGGCCTCGTCCGCAGCGGCCGGCTTCGGCGCCTTGCCGAACCAGGCTGTCGTCGGCTGCCAATAGCCGTCGGAGCCCTTCTTCAGGCGCACGACAATCGAGGTGTCGTCGCTGGAAAACTTGTCGGGCGGAATGTTGGCGATCATTTTCACCGGTATGCGCGAAATATCGTAGCCCAGGATAATATAATCGCCGCGCAGGAGGTCGCGCGGATCGACAGGTTCGATCTTCAGCAAGACTTCCTTGCCGTTGCGCAGGATGGCCGCGCGACCGGCGATGATCCAGCTCAGGAAGCCGATTTGAACGAGCGCCAGCAGCAGTGCCGAGATGACAAGCCTTTTCCCGGTGATCATGCCGTGGCTCCTTTGGCATCTGGACCTTTCATACGCTTTTCCACGCGGATGATGACGATCGCAAGGATGCCGAGCAGCACTGCGGCGGCCAGGAAGAAGCCGGCTGTATCGAGCATCGATTGCAAGGTCACCACATAGATGATGGCGAGTTCGAAGGCGAAGCCAAGATAGGCAAACCAGCGCAGCCCACGGCTTTCCCGTCCTGCCAGCACGATTGCGGCGACAATGCCGGCAAGCGCGATCACCGAAGCGAGGGCAAAACCGCTGTTGTAGGTGCTCTCGTCGGCGAGTTCGAACTGGATCATTGCGAGGCCGGTGAGGAAGCCGAGCAGTGCGTGCAAGGGCAAGCGGCCGCCGAGCTGCACGACCCGGTCGACCGGATCCGGCGCGAAGACCGAGGCCGCGAACAGCAGCGCCGAGACGACGACCAGCGGGATAGCCACCTGCAGCGTGTCGTGGTTGGTGACGAGCAGCACAAGATAGAACAGAACCGACAGGATGATCAGGTGGCGCGCCGCCTGGCTGCGGGTCCAGAACGATACGGCAAACAGCACGATCGCCATGATCACGAAGGCATGCGGAAATTCGCTGCGGCTGTAGTAGTCGAAGCCTTTGAGGAACAGCCAGGCATCGGCGATGCCGACCGAAGCGACCGTCAGCGGATTCGAACGCAGCGCAACCGCCGCCAGCGCCGTGCCGGCGCCCCAGGTGACCAGAGCAGACGCCTCGTCGCCCGAGAGATGATACATCTGGCCGATCAGCGCGATCGAGCCGCCGAAAGCCGCGGCCGCCACGATCCACAGCGCTTCGCCGAGCGCCGGATGGTCGCGGGTCTTCAGCACCGCGCCGCCGACATAGCCGCCGAGGATGACGGCAAACAGTGCCGCCACGCGTGCCAGGCGCGGGATCGCGTCCCAGTTGGCGGCGACGAAAATCAGGATGGCGGCGCCGAACAGCAAGGCGGCCATCATTGCCAGGATAGAGCCGAAGCTAAGCGACTCGCGCGCGTTGGCCTCGACATTGCACGAAAGCGAATCGGCTGTGGCGGCGTCGATCAGCCCGGCCTGCAGCCAGCGCGCGATATCCGCCCTGACCCGCGACGAATAGCTCGCCATGCTGTGTCTCCCCCACGTTTGGTCTTTTTTCAGCCGATCCGGTCAAATCGTTGACGCGGCGGCATTTTCCGATTCGGGTTTCTTTGTGTCAGGTCCGTGAACGCCCGTTAATGCTGCATTGCACAATTTGCATTGCTGCCATGCAGCCATAGCGCTTTTAAATCGATATGGGTCCGCCTATTTATAGTTCGTACACAAACGGAATGATCCGCAAGAAAGACGAAACGAGAACTACCATGAACCTGATCCGCAACTACCGCAACTGGCGCCGCTACAGGGACACCGTGTCCGAGCTGAGCCGCCTAAGCAACCGTGAACTGACCGACCTCGGCATCAGCCGCAGCGACATTCCTTACGTCGCTCGCAAGGCGGTCTAATTCTTCGGACCGCGAATGGTCCGAACCAGTTTTGAAAAAGAGAACGACAATGAACCTGATCCGCAACTATCGTAACTGGCGCGTTTATCGCGAGACGGTTACCGAGCTGGGTCGCCTTTCCAACCGCCAGCTGCATGATCTCGGTATCGTCCGCGACGAAATCAAGATCATCGCCCGCCAGGCGATCTAGACAGAATTTCGGCAGGGTCGACCTCCTCCCCGACCTTGACGAATACGGTCACCCCTTACCTCCTCCCAAGGGTTGACCACAAAAACGGCGCCCGCCGCACCTCCTCCCGCGGCGGGCGCTGTTTCCCCGGGGCAAATCAAATTTGCCCAGAAGGGTTTCGCCCCTTTCAAAATTAGCGAAAGAGATTTCGTCAAAGCCGACCTCCTCCCCGGCAATGACGAATAGGTCCGACCTTCACCTCCTCCCGAAGGTTGGCCACCAAAACGGCGCCCGCCGCACCTCCTCCCGCGGCGGGCGCTGTTTCCCGGCCCCAGAAGGGTTTCGCCCCTTTCAAAATTAGCGAAAGAGTTTTCGTCAAAGCCGACCTCCTCCCCGGCGATGACGAATATGGTCGGCCTTCACCTCCTCCCGAGGGTCGACCCCAAAAACGACACCCGCCGGACCTCCTCCCCCGGCGGGTGTTGTTGTTTTCAGGGGCGCTCCGATCAGCAGCTGTTTGCTCCGCACCGCGCACGGCAATTGCAATCGCCGCACCAAGCGATTATTCCGGCGTTCATGAGCAAAAACCCAATCCACATCATCGGCGGCGGCCTCGCCGGTTCCGAAGCCGCATGGCAGGCAGCCGAGGCCGGCGTGCCCGTCATCCTGCATGAAATGCGGCCCGTTCGCGGCACCGATGCGCACAAGACCGACAGCCTGGCCGAGCTGGTCTGTTCGAACTCCTTCCGCTCCGACGACGCCGACAACAATGCCGTCGGCCTGTTGCATGCCGAAATGCGGCTGGCCGGCTCGCTGATCATGAGCGCCGGCGACGCCAACCAGGTGCCTGCTGGCGGCGCGCTCGCCGTCGACCGCGACGGATTTGCCGACGCGGTGACGAAAAGGCTTGAAGCGCACCCGCTGATATCAATCCAGCGCGAGGAAGTGCCGGGCCTGCCGCCGGCGGATTGGGACCAGGCGATCATCGCCACGGGTCCATTGACCGCGCCCTCACTTGCCCAGTCGATCGCGGAAGCGACCGGCGCCGATGCGCTAGCCTTCTTCGACGCCATCGCGCCGATCGTCCACTTCGACACGATCGACATGGACATTTGCTGGTTCCAGTCGCGCTACGACAAGGTCGGGCCCGGCGGCACCGGTAAGGACTACATCAACTGCCCGATGGACAAGGACCAGTACCTTGCCTTCGTTCAGGCGCTGGTCGACGGCCAGAAAACCGAATTCAAGCAATGGGAAGGCACGCCCTACTTCGACGGCTGCCTGCCGATTGAGATCATGGCCGAACGCGGCGTCGAGACGCTCCGTTACGGCCCGATGAAGCCGATGGGGCTGACCAATGCACACAATCCGACGGTGAAGGCCTATGCCGTCGTCCAGCTGCGGCAGGACAATGCGCTGGGCACGCTCTATAACATGGTCGGCTTCCAGACCAAGCTGAAGCACGCCGAGCAGGTGCGCGTGTTCCGCACCATACCGGGTCTCGAAAACGCCGATTTCGCCCGCCTCGGCGGCCTGCACCGCAACACCTACATCAACTCGCCGACCTTGCTCGACGCTTCGCTGCAGCTGAAGTCGCGCCCCGGCCTGCGTTTTGCCGGCCAGATCACCGGCTGCGAGGGCTATGTCGAGAGTGCCGCGATCGGCCTGCTCGCCGGCCGTTTCGCCGCCGCGGAAAGGCTCGGCCATGCGCCGTCGCTGCCGCCGCTGACTACGGCCTTCGGCGCGCTGCTCAACCACATCACAGGCGGCCACATCGTTTCGGATGACGAGCCGGGAAAGCGCTCTTTCCAGCCGATGAATGTCAATTTCGGCCTGTTCCCGCCTGTGGAAGCGCCGAAGACCGAGGGCAAGCGCATGCGCGGCAAGGACAAGACCGTCGCCAAGCGGCATGCCATCACATCGCGCGCACGCGCCGATTGCCGGCAATGGCTGGGATTGGCGGCGCAAACGGAAACGGCCGAAGCTGCAGAGTAGCCAGCTTCCTCCCTGATTGGACCATAGGCGTCAAGTAGGATACTATCTCACTTCTTGCCTAAGAGAGACAGCCATGGAATCCGCCGAGAAACTATCGGTCACCGTCACGCCCGCAATGGCGCGCATGATCCGCGAAAAGGTCGAAGATGGCTCCTTCGGATCGGCCAGCGAAGTCATCCGTGCAGCCCTTCGCGCCTTCCAGCGCGAAGAGGAAGAGCATGCCGAGCGCATGGCGTCGATCAGAGCCCGGGTGAAGGCGTCGATCGAGGATACAAGGCCGGGCCATTCGGGAGAAGAGGTTCGCACTCACCTCCGGGGACTCTTCGCCCAGTATTCGAGCCGTGCCGATGATTCGGCGGCTTGAGGTCGAGTATCGTGAAGATGCCAGAAATGATCTGGCCAACATTTTCAGACATATAGTCGAAGCCAATGGAAGTCCTGACGTCGCGCTGAAGTTCGTTCTGCGCATCGAAGACCGGTGCCAGAGCATCGGCAACGCGCCTCGCGGCGGTCGTTCCCGCGACGACATCCTGCCAGGATTGCGAACAGTTCCGTTCGAGCACTCTGCAGTCATCGCTTACATCATCGACGATAACTTCGTCCGCATCGTCAACATCTTCCATGGCGGTCGCGACTATGAAACGCTGATGCGCGAGGGCGGGTCGAGCGAACCATCCTGAGGCGATGGTTATTCGGCTGGCTCGACACCAGCCGCCGGCAACCCCGGCTTGCCCGCCTCAGGATTTCGCCTGACATAGGCAGCTTTCAATGTCTCGGAAGTTTCGCGCGAGCCGTCATGGCTCCAGCCCGGCGGCTTGATCAGATAGTTCAGGCGGTCGCTCAACGTCAGACCGGGCGCAAAGGCATCCCTGAACATGCCGATCCATTCATGGAACGCCACTTTCAGCGGATTGAAGGTGCCGACATTCCTGACGATGCCGTAGCGCGGCCGGTCTTCTTCCAGTTCTCCGACGAAGGTGCCGAACACGCGATCCCAGATGATCAGCGTGCCGGCATAGTTGGCGTCGAGGTAGCGCGGATTGGTGGCGTGATGGACGCGGTGGTGTGACGACGTGTTGAAGACGAACTCGAACCAGCTCCACATCTTGCCGATCGTCTCGGTGTGGATCCAGAACTGCCAGACAAGGTTGAAGCCGAAGGTGAAGGCAATCACCGCCGGGTGGAAGCCGAGCAGCACCAGCGGCGCCTGCAAAACGAACATGAAGGTGAACAGACCGGTCCAGCTTTGCCTGAGCGCCGTCGACAGATTGTAGTGCTGGCTGGAATGGTGGTTTACGTGTTCGGCCCACACCCAGCGCACCCGGTGCGCGATGCGATGATAGACGTAGTAGCGCAGATCATCGAGCAGGAAGGCGGCCAGGAACACCCAGACCGACAGGCCGAGATTGAAGACGCGGAATTGCCACAGCCACAGCAGTGCCCAGTAGGACACGACGCCAAGCAGCAGCCCGGCAACGACATTGCCGGTGCCCATCATCAGGCTGGTCAAGGTGTCGCGCGTCTCGAACGAATCCCTGGCGCGGCCGGTGCGCACCAACCAAAGCTCGATCAGGATCGCGACCACGAAGAACGGGATGGCCAGTTGGGTGACTTGCGGGAAATTGTAGCTGTCCATCACGCGGCCTGCCCAGTGGAATTTGAACCTTGCGGCTCAAGCGCTTTCAGCACGCCCTGTGCATCCGTTGAGCTGGCAAAGCGGAAGCGGCCGCCCTTCCAGGTGAAATCGGCGAGCCGCAGCGAAACCGTGTTCGCATCTCCGGCGTTCAAAACCGCGACATTCTGAGGCGAGACGATGCGGGTCAAAAAGCGATCGCCGATGCTGTGAACGATGCCGATGCGCCCTCGCCCGATATCCAGAAACGCCGTCTTGGCATCCGCTGTCAGGCGGACCACCGTCGCGATCTCGTCGGGAAAATCCTCAGTGAATCGGCTCACTGCGCGATCGACACTGCTGAGCGTCGCCGTCTTGCTGCCGCCGGTGAAATGCACCGCCGCAACCGACAGCGCGATGCCGAAGGTAACGATCGCTACCAATATGGGTAAGCTCATTCATCTCCTCCGGGCCGGCCTGTTGTCTTCAGCAACAGTTTGGCGCGGGGACGTCTTAACATGATTGACGTTTACGTCAAAGCGCAGGCCAGCCCTTGCTCGCGCGACGCAGCAGCAGCCAATGCCGGCGCAAGGCCGACAGCCACGCCACGCCTTCGAGCGGCGAACCATTCTCCATCTTGCCGAGATAGGCACGTGACAGGGCGAGCGGCAGGAATGCCGGACGCAGCGATACAGGCAGAGCCGGAGCGCCTCGCTCGAAGGCGGAAAGATGTTCCCGTGCCAGCGCCATCATCGCCGCCACCGCGCGTTTGGCGCCGGGTCCGCCATCACCGGCAACGAACTCCTGCGGCGAAGAGCCGGCCGCTGCAAGGATATCGGCCGGGACAAAACACTGTCCGCGCCGGCGATGCAGCGGCAACAGCAGCAGCAGGCCGGTCATCGCCTGCGCACAGCCTGCCCTGCCCGCCAGATCGGCAAAGCGCGGCGCCTCGACGGGATCGAGCACCATCGCCGCAAGCTGGATGAGTGCTGCGGCCGTCTCGCCGCAATAGCCTTCCAGATCGGTGCGCGACGGCATCGGGTCGTCGTAGAGGTCGAAGATGCGCGCATCGAGCATGTTCTCGAAGGCCGGCTCCGGAAGGCCGAACGTCGCTATCGTGGCGTTCAAGGCTTCGGCAACGGGATGGCCGGCGCCGGCCTCGCCGCCGGCGGCAATGACATCGCGCCACCACTGCAGCCGCACTTCGCCCGGCAGCGCTTCATGGATGCGATCGCGAATGCCTGCGATCTCGGCATTGAAGGCATAGAGCGAAAACAGCGCGTCGCGCTTGTCCGCCGTTGCATAGAGCGCGGTCAGATAGCGGTCATGGTCGGTGGCGCGCACCGCGTCCATGACGATTTCAGCGCTTCGAGACATGTCAATCGACGGCAATGAGCGCTGCGGCCACCGCGCGCTCTTCCGCCAGAAGGACATTGTAGGTCCGCACCGCGGCCCCCGTCGACATCGGGTCGGATGCAATGCCGGCGGCCTTCAGCGCGGCCAGCAATGCGGCGGGCAATGGCCTGAGATCCCTGCCCATGCCGACCAGCAGGATTTCGACCTTGTCGGCCTCAGCCAGCAGCCTGTCGAAATCCGCCACCGTCAGCGCCAGGGGATCAGCCGGTTCCCAACCATGGATGCCGGATGGCAGGCACATGAGCGAACCACGGTGCGACATGTCGGCAAAGCGGAACCCGCCATTGCCGTAGGCTTCGATCGGCGCGCGGCCCGGAAAATGCGCCTCGCGGATGACGATGCCTTTGCTGGTCATCGTTCTGTCATCCCTTCGGGGCGGCGCGTCAGGTCGCGACCGCCTTGCCGCCATTGACCGGCTTCTCCTCGTCGGCAGTTGCCTGCGGCCGCAACTTGAACAGGATCAGCAGCGGTGCGGCGATAAAGATCGAGGAATAGGTGCCGAAGACGACGCCGAACAGCATGGCCATGGTGAACGAGCGGATCACCTCGCCGCCGAACAGCACCAGCGCCAGCAGCGCCAGGATCGTCGTCACCGACGTCAGTGTCGTCCTCGACAGAGTCTCGTTGATGGCGTTGTTCAACAGTTGCGGCAGCGGCATCCGCTTGTATTTTCGCAGATCCTCGCGAACACGGTCATAGACCACGATCGTGTCATTCAGCGAATAGCCGATGATGGTCAGGATCGCCGCCAGTGACGACTGGTTGAACTCCAGCCCGGTGATGACGAAGAAGCCAAGTGTCATGACCACATCGTGCACCGTCGCCACGATGGCGCCGACCGCGAACTGCCATTCGAAGCGGAACCAGACATAGACCAGGATGCCGAGCAGCGCGATCAGCATGGCGATGGTGCCTTGCTTGGCGAGTTCTCCGGAGACTGTCGGTCCCACCACTTCCACGCGGCGGAAGTCATAATTGTCCTGCAGTTCGCCGCGCACCTTGTCGATGACGGTCTGCTCGGCATTCTCGCCGCCATCCTGCGTGCCGACGCGGATCAACACGTCGTTGGGCGTACCGAACTGCTGGACCTGGACTTCGCCGATGTTGAGCTCGGTCAGGCGCGAGCGGAGGTCGGCGAGGTCGGCATTGCCGCTCTTGGCCTGTACCTCGATCAGCGAACCGCCCTTGAAATCGATGCCGTAATTGATGCCGACGGTCATGAACATCACCACCGAGAGGATCGACAGTGCGCTTGACAGCGTGAACGTCCAGCGACGGATGCCCATGAACGGAATTTTCGTGCCGGGCGGAACGAAGGTCACCGGCGCGCGCGGCAGTTCCTTCGGGCGAGCCCGGCGCAGCCAGATCGAGACCAGCAGCCGGGTGAAGGTGAAAGCGGTGAACACGGTCGTCAGGATGCCGATGGCATAAGTGATGGCAAAGCCCTTCACCGGCCCGGTACCGAGATAGAACAGCACCACGGTGGCGATCAGCGAAGTGATGTTGGAATCGACGATGGTCGCCAGCGCCTTGGTGAAACCGGTATCGATCGCCTGGATCACGGAGCGGCCGGCGCGTCGCTCCTCGCGGATTCGTTCGTAGATCAGCACGTTGGAATCGACCGCCATGCCGATGGTCAGCACGATACCGGCGATACCAGGCAAGGTCAGCGTCGCGCCAAGCAACGAGAGCACGCCGACGATCATCGCCACGTGCACCGCCAGCGCGATGTTGGCCAGGAAGCCGAGGAAGCCGTAGGCGACGAACATGAAGGCGACGACGAGGATAGAACCGATGATGCCGGCGACCTTGCCGGCATGGATCGAATCCTGGCCAAGGCCCGGACCCACCGTGCGTTCTTCGATGACCGTAAGCGTTGCGGGCAACGCACCGGCGCGCAGCAGCACCGCAAGGTCGTTGGCACTCTGGGCGGTGAAGTTGCCGGATATCTGGCCGGTGCCGCCGAGGATCGGCTCGCGGATCTGCGGCGCCGAAATCACCTGGTTGTCGAGGATGATGGCGAACAGCTTGCCGACATTCTGCGCAGTGGCCTGGCCGAAGCGCGCCGCCCCTTTCGAATCAAAGCGGAACGACACCACCGGCTCGTTGTTCTGCGAATTGTATGTCGCCTGTGCGTCAACGAGGTTTTCGCCCGAGACGATGACGCGATTTTCGATCAGATACGGAACCGGCGGATCGTCCTGCGAGTACAGCACCGACGAGCCGGCTGGCGGACGGCCGTTGAGGGCATCCTGCACCGGCATCGACTGGTCGACCATCTGGAAGGTCAGCTTGGCGGTCTGGCCGAGGATTTCCTTCAGCCTTTGCGGGTCCTGAAGACCCGGCACCTGGACAAGGATACGGTCGTCGCCCTGTCGCTGCACGATAGGTTCGGTCGTGCCGAGTTCGTTGACGCGGCGCTCGACCACCTCGATCGACTGCGTCAGCGCCGTCGATGTGCGATATTTGATGCCGGCGTCGGTGACGTTGAACTTGAGCAGGCCGGGCTCGGAATCATCGAGCGTCATTTCCTGGATGGAGCCGCCGGTGAACAGGCCGGCAGCGACCGGATCGGTCAGCGTCTTCAGCGCCGTCTTGGCGGCATCGATCTGGGCGGGATCGGTGATACGGACCTGCAAGACACGTCCGGTGCCGGCGAGGCCGGTGTAGCCGATCTTGGCGTCACGCAGCAGCGTGCGGATTTCGTCGCGCGTCGTCTCCAACCGGTCCTTGATCAGATCGTTCTGATTCATCTCCAGCAGGATGTGCGAGCCGCCCTGCAGATCGAGGCCGAGCGTCATCTGCCGCTTCGGCACCCAGTCGGGAAGCTTGGCCAAAGTGCTTGCGGGGATGAGATTGGGCGCGGCGAGGATCACCGTGATGGCCACGGCCACCCAGATCAGGATCATCTTGAAGCGCGAAAAATACAGCATATGGCGTCGTCCGTCAGAGCGTGTCCGCGGATCGCTCCGCCTAAAATTCGGTTATTTCTTGGCATTCTGGTTCGCCACCGGCTCACCATTCATCCGCGCATCTGTGGTTGTCGAGCACAAGGCGGTCACTTTGGTGCTGCCATCGGACTTTCTTCAACTATTGTCAATCGTGCGGGTAAGCGGCCATTGCGTAATAGCACGGCGAGATCGTTAGCGTCCTCGACAGTGAAATTGCCCGATATCTGGCCGATGCCGTCAAGGATGGGCTCGCGGATTACCGGTACTGAAACCACCCGACCGTCCAGCACGACTGCAAACGAACTGCCGACATTCTGCGAGGTCTCCCGGCTTAGCCGTGCGGTTCCTTTTGAATCGACCCAAAACAGGACAATCGGCTTGTTACTTTGCGGGCTGTAGGCCGGCTTCGCATTGATCAGGTTGTCATCCGAAACGATGACACGGTTCTCGATCAGGTAGGGGACCGGCGGATCGTCGTGTGAATAAAGCATGCTGGACGAATTGGGCAGCGGCCCATTAAGCGCGTCTTTCACCGGCATCGATCCATCAATCATCTGGACAGTCAGCTTGGCGGCACGAACAAGGATATTACTTAGCCTATGCGAATCCTTGAGGCCCGACACTTGGACCATAATCCGATCATCGCCTTGCTGCCGCACGATCGGCTCCGAAATGCCCGATTCAACCCTCCTGAAGTCATGGATGCGATGCTTGATGACCTCCACTGACTGCTTCAAAGCCGCGGACGTTAGGTATTTGATGCCGGCGCCCGTGATGACGAATTTGAGCAAGACTGGTCCGGACTCATCCAGCACCAGCTCCTGGACTGCGTCATCATCGGCAGACGGATCGGTCAGTGTCTTTAGCGTTACTTTGGCCAAAACAAGCTGAGCGGCATCCGAAATGTGTACCTGAACCGCGCGACCCGATACAGCCAGACCGGTATAGCCGATGTGAGCGGAACGCAGCAGTGAGCGGATTTCGTCTTGGGTCGTCTCCAGCCTGCCTTTGATCAATTCGTCCAGATCCAGGCCGAATACGAAGCGCGAAATGCCCTTTTGATCGAGGCCAATCGCCGTCTGGATTTTTGGTGCCCAATAAGGCTGCTTCGCGAGCGGACTTGCCGCGAAAAGGATGGACACATCAAGCACTGCTGTAATGACCGCAGCCACACAGATCAGAACTATCCTGAAGCGCGAAGAAGGCGGCAAATGGCGTCCTCCGTCAGGCATGCTGGCGGATCCCTCCGCCGACAATTCGGTTATTTCTTGGCGTTCTGGTTGGCGACCGGCTCGCCCTTGACGCGCACATCGGCGATCGTGGAACGCAGCGCCGTCACCTTCATGCCACCGCCGAGGTCGATCTCGAGCTCGTTGTCGTCGATCACCTTGGTCACCTTGCCGACGAAGCCGCCGCCGGTGACGACCGTGTCGCCGCGACGGACCGCGGCCAGCATCTCGCCGCGCTTCTTCAGCTGCGTGCGCTGCGGCCTGATGATCAGAAAATACATGATCACGAAAATCAGGACAAACGGCAAAATGCTGATGAACATGTCTGGAGAAGCGCCGACGCCTTGGGCGTATGCCGGTGTCACGAACATCGAGGTACTCCTGAATTTTGAAAACAGCCGCCAATCTGGCGGCCCCTTGAAATTTGGCCGGAATATAGTCGGTAAAGTTGTCAATGCAACTGCGCGGCCGCCCAAATCGGCTGCTTTTCCGGCCTGTTGAGCCGTGTTAGAGCAGGATCGCGAAAAGCGCGAGCCAGTTTTTGGAAAAGATCACGCTCGAACAAAAGGTTGCAGCCGGTTTTGTATCAGACGGAATCGGCCAGCTTCACGCCCCCACACGTCAAAACGCGAAACAAAAGACAGCCATGACCGACAGCAGCATTGAAGCCCTGAACCAGAAACTCGACCGGCTGATCGAAGCGGTGAGCCGTCTTGCCCCGCCGCCGGTACCCCAAACCGACATCGGCGCGGCCGATTGCTTCGTCTGGCAGGCCGATCCGGGCTATCTGGAACCGGTGCGCAGGGTTAACCGCGTCGACATCGGCCTGATCCGTGGCGTCGACCGCGTCCGCGACATCCTTGTCGACAACACCGAACGCTTCGCTGGCGGCTATCCGGCCAACAACGTATTGTTGTGGGGCGCGCGCGGCATGGGCAAATCGTCGCTGGTCAAGGCCGTGCATGCCCAGATCAACGCCAGGACCAAGTCCGACCTGCCGTTGAAGCTGATCGAAATCCACCGCGAGGACATCGACACGCTGCCGAAGCTGATGGGATTGCTCAAGGCGGCGCCCTTCCGCTTCATCCTGTTTTGCGACGACCTCTCCTTCGACCATGACGACACCTCCTACAAATCGCTCAAGGCAGCGCTCGAAGGCGGCGTCGAGGGCCGCCCCGCCAATGTCATCTTCTATGCCACCTCGAACCGCCGGCATCTTTTGCCCCGCGACATGATCGACAACGAGCGCTCGACCGCCATCAACCCGTCCGAGGCGGTCGAGGAAAAAGTGTCGCTGTCCGACCGGTTCGGGCTGTGGCTCGGCTTCCACAAATGTTCGCAGGACGAGTATCTCGACATGATCGACGGCTATGTCAGGCACCATGGCCTTGTCGTGGATCCCGAGCAACTGCGCGCCGAAGCACTGGAATGGGCGACCACCCGCGGCAGCCGCTCAGGTCGCGTCGCCTGGCAGTTCACCCAGGACCTGGCTGGCCGGCTCGGCAAGCCACTGAGGGACTGATACGCTGGGTGGCGTCGCCAACGCCATCCAATGACAAGATCATTTGGGCTGCGACCGCCGCAAGTCACGCGGCGTTTGGCCGATCTCACGACGCATCCAATGCGCCAGGTGTGACTGGTGCGCAAAGCCCGTCAATTCCGCAACCTCGCTTGTGCTGAGATCCCCGCGCCGGAGCAGGACGCGTGCGCGTTCGACCCGGCGTCGCAAGACGTACCGGTGCAGGGTGAAGCCTGTCGCCGCCTTGAACCAAGCCCGCAAGTGCGAGCTGCTCGCCCCGGCAACTCGGCTCAGTCGGAGGATCGAAAGGGGCTCGTGCAGGCCAGCCTCAATATGCTCCAACACACGCTTGAGCTGGGCATCTGACAACCGGTTTCTTCGGTCGACATCGAGATTGTCAAGACCGAGCAGCCTCACCGCAAGAGCTGCGCCAATGCTGTCGGCAAACAAAGGTCCACTCGGTGAGTTTGCGTTGACATCGCTCTCGAGTGCTCGGGCGAGATGTTGGATGCGCTGATCACGAAGCAGGTGACGTGTGTCGAGCGGCAATGCGCGCGCCTTGCCGCCAAGCTCAGCCGCCACCCTTTCCATCAGGGCTGGTTGTAACGCGATCTCGATCGTGTCGAACGGGGTTTCAGTCTCGAAACCGCCCTCTTGGCCAGCGGGCACCAGGTCAATATCGCCGGCGCGCCTCACGAAATATCGACCAACCTCATTGCAGTAGGAACGCGTCGCCGCGCTTGCATGCACCATGATGCGATGATGGGCCGCTTTGGAGAGACGATGGACGCCCGCTTCGATATGCCAGAAGGCCATTGTGACGTCGGGCGGAAATCGAGCCGGAACAGACTGCGAATGCATGCTTTCTCACTTCATGGCAAAACCTGTCCAAGAATTGGCAATTTCCGCGCGATTTTCAATGCCGGGGACATGTACCTACGCCTCTCCATAGAGTTTGGACGAGAGGTTGCCATGGGTTTTTATGTAGTTGTCGGAGCAGGCCCGGTCGGGCACGAGACCGCGCGCCTTCTGGGAGAAGAAGGACATGATGTCGTTCTCACGAGCCGGAGTGTCGGCTCAAACGGGTTGCGGAACGTCCGGGCGGTGCAGGCCGATGCCACCGATGGCGTTGAACTGGCGCGTATCTGCCGAAACGCCGACGCCGTTTTCATGTGTGCCATGGCCGCCTATCACCGGTGGCCGACCGACTTTTTCCCAATCATCGACGGCACCGTGCGGGCCGCGGAAGCGGTCGGCGCGAAGCTTGTGATACTCGGAAACCTCTATGGCTATGGCGAACATGCCGATAGTCCGCTTCACTCCGACCTGTCTCTGGATCCGACTTCGAAGAAAGGAACCGCCCGGACGATCATGTGGCAGCGCGCGGTCCGTGCGGACGTGCCGGCAGTCGAAGTGCGGTCCAGCGATTATCTTGGACATGGCGCGATCAGCTCTTTCTCACTGGTCGCGCTGCCCTCCATAATCGAGGGGAGGCCGACTGCTTTCATTGGAAACCTCGACGCGACTCATGCCTGGTCCTTCACGAAGGACGTGGCCAGGACACTGGTCGCCGCTTCCCGCTACACGGGCGAATGGGGACGAGCATTCCATGTTCCATCGCAACACGCCTCACCCCGGGAACTCATCCTAACGACGGCGGCAATGCTTCACCGTGAAATTCCAGAGACACGTTCCTATTCCATCCCCGAAATGGAGGCATCGGGCATGCATGAGCTCATCGAAATGAGCTACCTCTTCGACAATCCCTTGCTGGTCGATTCCTCCGACGCGGAGACGCTTCTCGGCATCAAGGCCAGCAGCCTTGGCGTCATGATCGCCGACACCCTGCGTGATCATCTTTGAAGCTTGAAGACTGGCGCGTCGCGTTGAAGCTGAAAAAGCCCGCTCCTTTCGGAACGGGCTGAGCCGGCGGGCCGGACTGGAGGTCAGACGGCCCGCAAAATTGCTTTTTTTCTTCTATTCGAGATAGCCTCGACTATTCGAGATAGCCGGACGGATCGACCGGGGCGGAGTTCTTGCGCACTTCGAAGTGCAGCTTCGGCGAGTCCGTCGTGCCGCTCATGCCCGACAGCGCGATTTCCTGGCCGCGCTTGACCTTCTGGCCGCGCTGGACCTCGATCGAGCTGGCGTGGCCGTAGACGGTGACCAGGCCATTCTCGTGGCGCACCAGCACCGTGTTACCGAATTCCTTGAGGCCGTCGCCGGCATAGATGACGACACCGTTTTCGGCTGCCTTGACCGGTGTGCCAGAGGGTACGGCGATGTCAACGCCGTCTTTGCCGGAGCCGAAACCGGAAATCACGCGGCCGCGCACCGGCCAGCGCATCTTGCCGATGCCGGTGGCGTCTGGCGCGACGGCGTCGTCGGCCTCGGCCTGCTGGATGACCTTCGAATCCTTCTTCGGCGGCGTGTAGGACGCCAGCGTTTCCGACGGCGTGGTCTTTGCCGCGGGCTGCGTCGTGGCCGTCGTCACCGGATCGACCTTGGCCGGCTTGGCGGCGGCGACGATCGCGGTTCCACCGGCAGGCACCTTCAGGGTCTGGCCGATCTTGAGCAAGCCATCCTGCATGCCGTTGGCCTGCTTGATGGCAACGACACCGACACCGGTCTTCCTGGCAATCGAGGAAAGCGTGTCGCCCGACTGAACCGTATAGGTGCCAGCTGCATTGGTCGCCTTGGCCGCAGCTACCTGCGGCTTGGGCTCCTTGGGCTGGCTCGCGGCGGCCGACGTGTCGACCGGAGCGGCGGACTTGCCCTCCCTAGGCTTCGGCTGCTGCGGCAGGACGGCCACCTTGTCGGGCGCGGTGGCCGGCAGGTTGTGCTTGGTGTCTTTCGCCGGCTTGGCATCCGCGAGCTTCGGCTCGCTCTTGCTCGAATAGGCGTAGGCCGGGATGACCAGCTTCTGGCCGGTCTTCAGCCCCTTGGTCGCGCTCAACCCGTTGACCTTCATGATCACGTCGGACGGCACCTTGTAGCGCTGCGCCAGGCCGCCGATCGTTTCGCCGTCCCTGACGACGATCTCGGTTGCATGCGGAGTGCCGGAAGCAGCCACGCGGGGTTCGTCAGGTTGCGAAACCTTGAAAGGCGACGCCACTGGGGCGACGGTGCCGGTCGTGGTCCTGTCGACATGCGGTGCCGGGGCCAATGCGGTGCGTACCGGCTTCGACACCGGCGCCACTTCGGAAGCCTGGGCAACCGGCGGCGGCAGCGGCCGCGTCGAGACCGGATCGAGGCTGGAGCGGCTGACCGACTGTGTATGGCTGCCATCGATCGGAGCGGCGGCGACATCGCCCGGATAGGGCTGCTGTACGGCATCCTGCTTGTTGATGATGGCGCGCTGATTGTTGGTCGAGGATGTAAAGACATCGTCGACGCCATTGAACCGCGAAACTTGGGAACTGCACCCCGCAGCGGCACCCGCGACCATCAGTATGGCGCAGCCTCGCGCCAGATTGCGACCGTTTGTCTTCAAAACACTGAGTTGCATCGCACTAACCCGCACATACCCGGTACAAACTAGGCATGATTAAAGCGCGTTAATGTTACTCGACGGTTAACCCCATGGAATCCGACGCAATTTTTCTTAAAATATTAGAGAGCGAGCCCAGGGGAGATTTTCAGGTCATGCCGGCCGGGGTCGAAGACGGCGCGCGCACCCGACGCGGCGCGGCCTGAACATCGACATACGCGCTAGATGACAGCGGCGACACCGCGCAGGATCGGCTGCAGGCGAACGAGGCCGATGTCTTCACGCTCGAAGCGGCTGCCGACCTTGGTCAGCTTGGCCAGCACCTGTTCGCCCTCTTCGGGGCCGATCGGAGCGATGACGATACCGCCGCTCGACAACTGGTCGAGCAGGAAGCGCGGCAGGCTGTCGAAGGCAGCCCAGGCGACGATACGGTCAAATGGCCCTTCATTCGGCAGCCCGCCGGAACCATCGGCGTGGCGCACGATCACATTGCCGATGCCGAGCGCCTCGAAGCGCTGCCGCGCCTGCTCGGCGAGCGTCTTGTAGCGATCGGTGGTGATGACCCGCGCCGCCAGCCGCGACATCACCGCCGAAGTGTAGCCCGAGCCGGTGCCGATCTCGAGCACGCGGTTGCCCTGCTCGATAGCGAGCGCCGCGATCACCGCCGCCTGCATGTCGGCACCTTCGATCGCCTCGCCGCATTCGATCGGCAGCATACGGTCCGACCAGGCGATCTGATGGAACTGGGCCGCCAGGAAGCCGCGCCGCGGCGTCGCCTCGAAGGCCGCGATCAGCGCCTTCGGCACAGTCCCCCGGCCGCGCAGGCGCAGCAGAAAGGCAGCAAAACCTTCGCGGTCATCGATCGGGAGGCCTTGGTTCATGCAAGCGCCTTGCTCAATTGGTCACGGATTTCATGCGCGGTCAGGTCGAGCTGCAGCGGCGTCACCGACACCAGCCTGTTGCGCAACGCGTAGAGATCGGTGCCTTGCTTGCCCTCGACCGGCTCGCCGCCGAAGCGCAGCCAGTAGTAAGGCAGGCCGCGCCCGTCGCGGCGCTCGTCCACCCACAGGGAGTGCACGAGCTTGCCTTGCGTGGTGACCACCGTGCCCGCGACCTCTTCGGGCGTGCAGTTGGGAAAATTGACGTTGAGCAGCACGCCGTCCGGCAACGGCGTCGCGACAAGTTTCTTCAGCAGCGCCGGCGCCAGCACTTCTGTCGTCTCGTAGGGCACGACGCGATCTTCGCCGACATAGCTGTAGCCCTGGCTGAGCGCGATCGAGCGGATACCGAGCAGCGCGCCTTCCATGGCGCCGGCGACGGTGCCCGAATAGGTGACGTCATCGGCGATGTTGGCGCCCGAATTGATGCCGGACAGGATCAGGTCGGGTGCGCCAGGCAGAATTTTCTTGACGCCCATGATGACGCAATCCGTCGGCGTGCCGCGCACGGCAAAATGCTTCTCGCCGATCTTGCGCAGCCGCAGCGGCTCCGAGATCGACAGCGAATGCGCGTAGCCGGACTGGTCCTGCTCGGGCGCCACCACCCAGACATCGTCGGACAACGTACGTGCGACGCGTTCGAGCGACGCCAGGCCCTCGGCATGAATGCCGTCGTCATTGGTCAGGAGAATGCGCATTATTTCGCTTCGATCTTTTCCAGACCGCCCATGTAAGGCCGCAGCACTTCAGGAATGGTTACGCTGCCATCTTCATTCTGGTAGTTTTCGATGACAGCGATGAGCGCGCGGCCAACGGCTGTGCCCGAGCCGTTGAGCGTGTGCACGAAGCGGTTGCCCTTGCCGTCCCTGTCCTTGTAGCGCGCGTCCATGCGGCGCGCCTGGAAATCGCCGCACACCGAGCAGGACGAGATCTCGCGATAGGCGTTCTGGCCGGGCAGCCAGACCTCGATGTCGTAGGTCTTACGCGCACCAAACCCCATGTCACCGGTGCACAGCGTCATGGTGCGGAACGGCAGGCCGAGCCGCTTCAGCACTTCCTCGGCGCATTGCGTCATCCGCTCGAGCTCGGCAAGCGACGATTCCTGATCGGTGATCGACACCAGCTCGACCTTGTAGAACTGATGCTGGCGCAGCATGCCGCGCGTGTCGCGCCCGGCCGAACCCGCTTCCGAACGGAAGCACGGCGTCAGCGCGGTGTAGCGCAGCGGCAGTTTTTCATGCGCGGTGATTTCTTCACGCACAAGGTTGGTGAGTGGGACCTCGGCGGTCGGGATCAGGCCAAGCCTGCCCTCCCCGTGCGGCGTGAAGAACAGATCTTCCTCGAACTTAGGCAATTGGTTGGTGCCGAACAGAACATCGTCCTTGACCATCAACGGCGGGATGACTTCTTCGTAGCCGTGTTCGGTCGTATGCAGGTCCAGCATGAACTGGCCGAGCGCACGTTCCATCCGGGCCAGTCCGCTTTTCAGCACCGTAAAGCGCGAGCCCGACAGCTTTGCCGCGCGCTCGAAATCCATCATGCCGAGCGCTTCGCCGATCTCAAAGTGCTCCTTCACCCAGTTCGGCCGCGTCGGCACCTTGCCGACGAGGTGCTTGACGACATTGTCGTGCTCGTCCTTGCCGACAGGCACGTCGTCGAACGGCACGTTGGGAAGCACTGCCAGCGCATCGGTCAGCGCCTTGTCGAGCTCGCGTTCGCGCGCCTCGCCGTTCTGGATGAAGACCTTGATCTCGCCGACTTCGGCTTTCAGCTTTTCGGCCAAGGCGGCATCGCCCGAACGCATGGCGTTACCGATCTCCTTCGACGCGGCATTGCGGCGCTCCTGCTTGGTCTGCAGTTCGGTAACGTGCTCGCGCCGCGCCTCGTCCGAGGCGATCAGTCCGTCGACCATGGACTGCGCCTCGTCAGCCGACCACGAGCGCTTCACCAGCGCCTCGACAAGGGCCTTCGGGTTGTCGCGAATCCATTTGATGTCAAGCATGGTTTGAACGCTCCTGGGTAGCATGTCGCCCAAAAGTGCACAGCGATTTTGGGACAACGATATGCTCAAAACAAAACTGAAACGCATCGCTTTGAGCGCGATGCGTTTCAGCCAGAGGGCGTAAACCGCATCCGAGATCGATGCAAGATGGGCGGGGCGACGACTATGTTTTTCCGCCGCTGCAGCCGCTCTGTTGCCTATGAGGAGGCAGGTGCCGGGGGCTCGTCCGGTGCTTTGTCCGCCACCTCGTCCGCCGCATCCTGCTTCTCGCGTGCCACGCGCTGCTTTTCCCGATCGCGCTCGATCAGCCGGGCAGCCCAGATGGACACCTCGTAGAGAAGGATGGTCGGGATGGCCAGGCCGATCTGACTCATCGGATCGGGCGGCGTCAGTATCGCCGCGACGACGAAGGCAATGACGATCGCCCATTTGCGCTTCTCGGCCAGTCCCTTGGACGACAGCATGCCGACCCGTGTCATCAGGCTGGTCACCACCGGCAGCTGGAACACCAGGCCGAAGGAAAAGATCAGCGTCATGATCAGGCTGAGATATTCCGACACTTTCGGCAGCAGCGAAATCTGCACCTGATCGTCGGTGCCGGCCTGCTGCATGGCGAGGAAGAACCACATCACCATCGGCGTGAAGAAGAAATAGACCAGCGACGCACCCATCAGGAACAGGATCGGCGACGCGATCAGGAACGGCAGGAAGGCATTCCGCTCGTTCTTGTACAGGCCGGGCGCGATGAACTTGTAGATCTGCGTGGCAATCAGCGGAAAGGCGATCACCATGCCGCCGAACATGGCGAGCTTGACCTGAGTGAAGAAGAATTCCTGCGGCGCCGTGTAGATCAGCTCGACCTTGTGCGGATCGAGCCCTGCCCATTGCGTCGCCCATTTGAACGGCACGACCAGGAGGTTGAACAGTTTCTTGGCGAAGAAGAAACAGACCAGGAAGGCAACGAAGAAGCCGCCCAGCGACCAGATCAGCCGCCGGCGCAACTCGATCAGATGCTCCATCAGCGGCGCCGACGATTTCTCGATCTCGTCCTTTTCGGTGTCCGAAACGCTCACTTGGCGGCTCCAGCCGTCTTCTTGGCCACCGGTTTCTTCACCGCTGCAAGCTTCGGTTCGGCTTTCGCCCCCGTCTTGGTCGCTACAGTCTTGGCCGCGATAGCCTTGGCCGCAGCGGGCGTCTTGGCCCTGAGCGTTTCAGGCTGTGCCGTCGTCACGGCCTTCGCCGGCGTCTTGGACGCAGACGCTGCCTTCGCGGCAACCTTTGCACCATTTGCCGAAGCTTTTGCAGCCGGCGTCGCTTTTGCCGGTGCAGGCTTGGTTAGTTTCTTCGCCGCGGATGCCTTCGGCGCCACGACAGGTGCCGCCGGTACTGACGTCGTCACCACCGATTCGTCGGTCATCGCCGGGAAAATCGGCGCTGCTGGCGCTGCTTCCGGTCCGTTGACGCCAGGCATGGTCGTTGCACCGTTCTTCAACGGCTCGGCCGCCTGCGGGGTCGAAGCGACAGAGCTTGCCGGATCGGCCGGCTTCGGCTTCATCGCCGCATCGACGCCGGAGCGAACATCGGCCGCGGCCTGTTCGAACGGATTGAGCTGCTTCCTGATCTCGGCCATCGGGCTGAGACCCCTGAGCTCGTCGACTGACTTCTTGACGTCGTCGAGCTCGGCTTCCTTCAGCGCCTCGTTGAACTGTTTCTGGAAATCGGACGCCATGGCGCGCAGCTTCGCCGTCGTGCGGCCGAAGGTGCGCAGCATATTGGGCAAATCCTTGGGTCCGACGACCACGATCATGACGATCGCGATGACCAGCATTTCGGTCCAGCCGACTTCAAACATGGCACTCTGTTCCGACTAGAACCTTTGGCTCAGCTCTTGCTGGCTTTTTCCTTCGCGGCCGCAACGGTCTCGTCGGCACGGTGTTCGACGGTGCGCTTGTCTTCGGCAACCTCGTCGTCGGCCATGCCCTTCTTGAAGCTCTTGATGCCCTTGGCCATATCGCCCATCAGCTCGGGAATCTTGCCGCGGCCAAACACCAAAAGCACGATCACCAGCACGATCAGCCAATGCCAAATCGAAAATGAACCCATAGCAAATCTCTCTCGAATGTTTTCCCTGGCGATGATCTATGCGTTTTCGCGTTGGGATTCAAACACAACTGCGACAGAGTTTATGAAAGGGTGACGGATGTCACGCATTTTCGACGGGAACGCCCGCTACGAATCCGCGCATCCTCATCAAGTTCGCCGCCAATGCCAGTCAATCTTCCGTGACGCGCGGCGTCAGCAGGCCGAGTTCCTCGAGATCGATATCGGTCAGCGCATCCTCGTCGTCGGTCAATGCGTCGGGATCGGCCGGCGGCTGCGGAATGGAGAAATTCGACGGCATGCGGCCCGAAAGCAGTCCGGCCCCCTTCAGTTCCTCCATGCCAGGAAGATCGCGAATCTCTTCCAGCGCGAAATGGTCGAGGAAGGTCTCCGTCGTGCCGTAGGTCACAGGGCGTCCGGGCGTCTTTCGCCGGCCGCGCATGCGCACCCATTCCGTTTCCAGCAGCGTGTCGAGCGTACCTTTTGAGGTCTCCACGCCCCTGATGTCCTCGATCTCGGCACGCGTCACCGGCTGGTGATAGGCAATGATCGCCAGCACTTCGAGAGCCGCGCGGGAGAGCTTCCTTTGCTGGACGGTATCGCGGCTCATCAGGAAAGCCAGGTCGCCGGCGGTGCGGAACGCCCAGGCGTCGCCCACACGCACCAGATTGACGCCGCGCCGCGCATAGATCTGCTGCAGCTCGGCCATGGCCAGGGCAATGTTGATGCCGTCAGGGAGGCGGGCCGCAAGCTGCTTTTCGCTGACGGGTTCAGCGCTGGCGAACACGATCGCCTCGGCCATGCGCACGGCCTCGGCCAGATGCAGCCGTTCGGCCGGGTTCTGTAGCTGCTGCTCGGCCGGATCCTGGGAAAGCAACTCCTCTTCGGGTTCATCGCCGACCTTGAACGGGACAACCGAAGCGTTGAAGCGTTCGCTCATGATGCCACCTCGACTGCCTTGATTGCCTGCGTGCGGCCGCGCAGGTAGATCGGCGCGAACGTCTGATCCTGCCGCACGTCCATCGTGCCGTCGCGCACCAGCTCCAGCGTGGCCGCAAACGAACTGGCGATCGCCGTGCGCCGCTCCTCGGGACTGGTCATGTATGCGATCAGAAAACTCTCCAGCGCCGTCCAGTCGCTTGCAGCCCCGACCAGGCGGGTCAGGATGTCGCGCGCGTCCTTGAGCGACCAGACACCGCGCCTGGCGATGGTCACATTGTTGATCGCCTGCTTCTGGCGCTGCTGGGCATAGGCGGTCAAGAGATCGTAGAGCGAGGCCGAATATGCGTTACGCTTTTCGACGATGACCATTTCCGGCATGCCGCGCGCAAACACGTCTCGGCCGAGCCGGTTGCGGTTGACCAGACGCGCCGAGGCGTCGCGCATGGCTTCCAGCCGCTTCAGGCGGAACTGCAGCACCGCCGCCAGTTCCTCGCCGCTTTCGCCCTCGTCGCCGGGCTGCTTGGGGATCAGGAGCTTGGACTTGAGGAAGGCCAGCCACGCCGCCATCACCAGATAGTCGGCGGCAAGCTCCAGCCTGAGCGCCCTCGCCGTCTCGACAAAGGTCAGATATTGCTCGACCAGCGCCAGGATCGAAATGCGAGCCAGATCGACCTTCTGGGTGCGGGCAAGATGCAGCAGAAGATCGAGCGGACCTTCGAAGCCGGCCACGTCGACGACCAGCGACGGGTCGCCGGTAACGCGTGAATCGTCATTCTCGGCCCACAGACGGTCCATCGGTGCGGCCTTCGCGGCCTTGCTTTCCAATGTTTCCGCCACTGCCTGTCGCTTTCCCTTTGCTATGCCACCGCATCGAAGTAGGTGGCGAATTCGGCACGTATTTCGGTTTCTTCAACCGTGTCACGGTTCTTTATATAGGTCAGCGCCCGCTTTGCGCGCTCCAGCGACGTGCCCTCAAGCCCCATGGTGCGCGATGCGATGCCGGCCATCTCCTCAAAAACGCCGTTGCAGTGAAGGACCAGATCGCAGCCCGCCGCAAGGATCGAGGCCGCCTTTGTCGGGAAATCCCCAGAAAGTGCCTTCATCGAGGTGTCGTCGCTCATCAGCAGTCCGTCGAAGCCGATTTCGCGCCGGATGATCTCGTCGATGACCTTGCCGGAGGTGGTCGCCGGATTGTTGGGGTCGATCGCGCTGTAGACGACATGGGCTGTCATCGCCATCGGCAGATGGCTAAGCTCCTTGAACGGGGCGAAATCATGCCGCTGCAGATCGCTGAGCGAGGCATTGACCACCGGCAGTTCGAAATGCGTGTCGGCAAAGGCACGTCCATGACCCGGAATATGCTTCATGACCGGCAGCACGCCGCCCGACATCAGCCCTTCCGCGGCTGCGCGGCCGAGCTCGATCACCGGTCGCGGATCCTTGCCATAGGCCCGCGCGCCGATGACATCGCTGGCGCCTTCGATCGGCACATCGAGCACCGGCAGGCAATCGGCTGTGATGCCGTAGCGCAGCAGGTCGAAGGCATGCAGCCGCGCCATCAGCCAGGCCGCTCGGGCGCCGGCATCATGATCGTCGCGCCACAGCGCGCCGAGCGCGCCGCCGGCGGGATAGTTCGGTGCCAGCGGCGGTCGCAAGCGCTGCACGCGGCCGCCTTCCTGATCGATGAACACCAGCGCGTCCGGACGCCCTAGGCAGTCCCGCATCTCGGCGACCAGATCGCGGATCTGTTCGGTCTCGCCAATGTTGCGCGCAAACAGGATGAAGGCCCACGGGCATTCATTGCGATAGAAATTGATTTCTTCGCGGGTAAGCGATTTCCCGGCACAGCCGAGGATCATGGATTTTGATTCGGTCATGTCGGCAGTTTAGGGCTTTGTGCGATCAAAGGGAATCGCCAGGGATTCATCCGGGACAATGCCGGATCTGCTTTCCCCATGAAAAAGCCGGCGCGGTGGACCGCGCCGGCTTTTGATGGTTGGCTCCGGCTTTAGCGCGAGACGAAGCAGTTGCCGCCGGCGGCCTTGTAACTGGTGCACAAACTGATCGCGTCATTGCGTGACTGGGCCGGAACGCGCACGCGGTAGAACGTGCCTTTGCCGGCGATCTCGGCCTTGACGATGTTGGCGGTACGCCCGGCAAGCACGCTGCCATAGCGGCGCTGCAGATCCTGATAGCTGGACTGGGCGCTTTCGACGGTCGGCTGCGAGGCGATCTGCATCGACCACGAGCCACCGCCGGCCGCGGTCGATGCCGGATCTATGGACGCAACCTGATCGGGCTTGACCTCGCCGACAACATCGACCGGCTGGTCGGACGGACGCTGCGGCGCGAGCGGAACCTTTGCCGGCGTGTTCGCCGATTGGGCCTCGGCTTTCGGCTTGGCGACCGGCTTGAGGGCCGGCTCGTCGTCCGCCTGGGCGGCGGCAGGCGCCACGGTGCCGGTCTGGTCCGCATCGGCTTGCGCCGCCGGGGCGACATGCTGCGGCGCCGGATCGACCGGCTCGGTAGCGGCCATTTGCGGAGCGGCGGGCGCTGCCGGATCTTCACGCGGCACCAGCGAACCGTCCGACTTGACCACCATGGTCCTCACCTTGCGCGGCGCAACGGCGACGACATCGGCATTGGTGCCCTTGTCGGCATCCTGCAGCACCTGCGCGATGCGATCCTCGGACTTGGGCGCCGGCGCAGTGCTATCGGCAGAAGCGTTGTCGGCCGAAGCGGCGCCGGACATCGGCGCGGCATTGCCGACATCGGTTCCAGCGGCGGCTGCATTCTGGTCCGGCGAAAGATCGATGGCGCGGGCCGGGTCCTTCGCCTGCACGTCAACCGGCTCTTCGACGTTGGTGACCAGCTTTTCCTGGACCGGCTCGGCTGGCTTTGCGCCCCTGACCGCGTCGTAGACCTTGTTGTCCTGGTTGGGCACCACGGCGCCGCCCGGATTCTCCGGCTTAACCTTGATCGGCGCGTTGTCGGCCTTGACGATGACAGGCGCTTCGCTGCCGCCCTTGCCGCCAAAGGACAGCGCAAAGGCACCGAGACCGCCCGCGACGGCGACCGCGCCGACAATCGCGGCGATGAACAGGCCGCGTCCGCGCGACGGCCTCGCGGCCTCACGCTCGCCGAGCCCCGGGACAGCCATAGCCTCGTCGAGTTCGGGATCGTAGTCGAGTTCATCGACGGTGAAATCATCGGCTTGGGAAACCGGCTGGCTCCCTGGCAGACTGTCAAGGTCGAAACCAGAGGCGTCGGCATAACCCGTGGGCGCCGCCGCGCGGGCGGACATGTCCATCGGCCGCGCGGCATAGGTCCGCGCTTCCGGCTCATAGCCCGGCTTGATCCCATCATAGCCCGGCTTGACCCCGTCATATGCCGGCTTGAGGCTGTCATAGCCCGGCTTGAAGCCCGCGGCATAGGAGTCATCATCGTAAGACGCGCCGGCCAAATTGCCTGTGGGAGCGGCAGCGACCTCCACCGCGTTCATCTCGGAGAGAAGGCTGGAGAACTCCGCATCGAGATCGTCGTAGCCAGGCGACGCTGGCTGGTCTTCCTCGAAGTGCAGTTCGGGAATATCGAGATCGTCCGCCAGCGCGACGACACGCTCGGGTACATCGACCGTTTCGACGTCGGGCATGTCTTCGTAATGCGCCGGCTGGCGCGATTGCGGCGCCGATACCGGGGCAGCGGGAGCCACGGCCTCGACCGGCTCGGACGAACGGTAGGATGTCATGGCGGCGACTGCCGGCCCGGCGGCCACGGATGCCACCGAAGCGGCCGGCTGAGCACCAAACGCAGGCTGAGCGCTGAATGACGGCTGCTGCGGAACCGGCGTCACGCGGCTCCACGAACGCGGCGGCTCTGCCGGTTGGGAACGCTCCGCAAGCCAATCGAGAGAATCCGCCGAATTGTCCCGGTCAGCGGCTTCGTCACGCGGATCAAGATCCTTGGGCAAAGCCGCGTCGAACGCATCATCGTCGAAATCGACATCGCCAACCGTGTTCCAGGTCGTATCCTGGAGTTCATCAAGCATAAGGTCGTCAATATCCGCATCGGCCGCTTGGGCCGTGCCAACATGCCGGTCCTGCTCAGGCGCGGGTTCGTCAAGATCCCAGTCGAGGTCGCCGACAAGGTCGGCCGGTTCCTCGGCGGGCTCGGCAACAGGCGGCAGGGCAGCGACAGCCGGCTGAGCCGTGACGGGCTCACTGGCCACCGGCACTGTGCGCGCCGTCATGGCACCCAGCAGCGCATTCAACTCGTCTTCCAGGCTCCGTTCGTCCGCGGTCGGGGCATGCACCGCGGCTGCGATGTAGGCTTCCGGCGCCGCCGGCTGGGCGGCAACGGCGGCAACCTCTGTGACCGGCTCTTCGACCGTTTCGGCAAACGCGTCGTCCAAATTCAGGTCAAAAGCATCGTCCGGCACGCTCTCAGGGCTGGGAAGCTCGCCCTTCGCGTCAGCGACATCGGCAAACGCATCATGCGTTGGCGGCTCGTCGAAGGCATTCGGCTCATCCGCGCGAACGTCGAAATCCATGTCGACATCAGCCATGGCGTCGTCGAAATGGCCGGCAAAGCTTTCATCGGAGATTGCATGGCCGTCACGCGCCGCCGCTTGCTCCGGCATGGGATACTCGACGGGCTCGGCGACCACGAATGACTGTTCGGCCGCCGAATGGTCGTCGAGCACCAGCTCGTCTTCAAGCGAGACTGCCACCGCATCGTCGAATTCGTCATCTGAGGCAACTGGCTCGACAGAAGCGTGCGTGTCGGCAACGGCGTATTGGGCCTCTTCGGCTTCCTCATCGATCCGGAGGTCCTGGTCGAGCGAAGTGGCAAGCTCGTCCGCCATCGACTGATCGTCCTCGAAGGGGGAGACGTCCTCAAGCGAACCGGCGACGGCATCGTCAAAATCAGACGCGAAAGCCGGCTCGACGGACGGCGCGGCTTCAGCTGCGACCGCATGGCTGGTGCCGGCGACGTGGCCGTCGATCTCAGCCATGTCCAGTTGGAAATCGTCGTCGAGCGACACCGAAAGCTCGTCGTCCATCGCGCTGGCGTCAGCCGCTTGGAATGCCGGCTCATGCTCGAAGGTCGGCTCATGAGCCTGGACAACCGGAGCGGCGTCGCTGTCGTCAGCGCCGAACTCGCCCATCATTTCTTTCTCGAGATCGATATCGAAATCGCCCTCTTCGAGCCCGCGATCGGCGGCTGGGGCCTGCGGCTGGGCGGGCGATTGCGGCCTGACCGGCTGGCGCGGGTCGAATCCCATGATCCTGGTCAGTTCCGCGAACGGATCATCGTCAGCGATGTCGTTGTTGTCGGCTACTCTCAGCTGGGTTCTGTCTGCCATTATTGTTCCCGAACTCGCACTCATTCGGACGCCATGGACGTCGCGTAGGGTTGGCCCTTACCAGCGCAATGTGGGCAAAAGGTGACAGGTTATTTAGTCAAACCTAACGCATTTCGGTGGGCGCGGCGGCCCCGATCAACGTCAGGCCGGACGTCAAAACGTCCGAAACAGCCTGCACCAGCCCTAGTCTGGCATGCGTCAATTGTCGGTCGTTAACCTTAACAAAACGTAAGTCCGGATTATCCGTGCCACGGTTCCAGTGTCCGTGGAAGCTGGAAGCCAGATCATAGAGGTAAAATGCCAGCCGATGCGGCTCGAGCGCAAGGGCGGCGGACTCGATCAGCCGCGGGTATTCGGCGAGCTTGCGGATCAGGCCGATCTCGCCCTCATCGGTCAGCAATGCCGCGGCCGACGCCAGGCTGTTGCGGTCGAAATTGGCTTCGCCCAGTTGCTCGCTCGCCTGCCGGAACACCGAATGACAGCGCGCCGAGGCGTACTGGACATAGAACACCGGATTGTCCTTGGACTGCTCGGTCACCTTGACGAAATCGAAATCCAGCGGCGCATCGTTCTTGCGGTAGAGCATCATGAAGCGGATCGCGTCGCGGCCGACCTCCTCCACCACTTCGCGCAGCGTCACGAAATCGCCCGACCGCTTCGACATGCGCACCGGTTCGCCCTCGCGAAACAGCTTGACCAGATTGCACAGCAGGACAGTGAGCTTCACCTCGTCGCCGGCAATCGCCCGCGCCAAGGCCTCCAGCCGCTTTACGTAGCCGCCATGGTCGGCGCCGAGCACATAGATCAGGTCGACGAAGCCGCGATCGACCTTGTCCTTGAGATAGGCGACGTCGGCGGCGAAATAGGTGAACGAGCCATCGGACTTGACCAGCGCCCGGTCCATGTCGTCGCCGACCGCGGTCGAGCGGAACAGCGTCTGCTCGCGATCCTCCCAATCGTCTGGCTTCTCGCCCTTGGGCGGCGGCAGCTTGCCCTTGTAGATATGGCCCTTCAGCGTCAGATCGTTGATCGCCGAGCGGATCTTTCTGGCATTGTCGGCATGCAGCGTGCGCTCGGAGAAGAACACGTCGTGATGCACGTTGAGCATCGCCAGGTCCTCGCGGATCATCGCCATCATCGCATCGATGGTGCGATCCTTGACGATGGCGAGCGCCTCGTCATCAGGCATCTGCAGAAGCGAGCGGCCGAATTCCGCGACCAGCGCCTGGCCGACGGGCACCAGGTAATCGCCGGGATAGAGACCGGCGGGTATTTCGCCGATATCGTCGCCCAGCGCTTCGCGGTAGCGCAGGAATGCGGAACGGCCGAGCACGTCGATCTGCGAGCCGGCATCGTTGATGACATATTCCTTGGTCACGTCGTAGCCGGCGAAGGCCATCAGATTGGCAAGCGCGTCGCCGACGACAGCACCCCGGCAATGGCCGACATGCATCGGCCCGGTCGGATTGGCCGAGACATATTCGACATTGGTCTTCCTGCCGCCGCCAACCGTCGAGCGGCCATAGTTGCGGCCCTCGCCGAGCATTGCGGTCAGATGTGTCTGCCAGAAGCCGTCCTTGAGCCTGAGATTGACGAAACCGGGCCCTGCCACTTCCGTCGCCGCGACATCCTTGTCGTCACGCAGCGCCTGCGCCAGTCTTTCGGCCAGCGCGCGCGGGTTCTGGCCGGTCGGCTTGGCCAGCACCATCGCCGCATTGGTCGCCAGGTCGCCGTGGCTGGCGTCGCGCGGCGGCTCGACGGCAATGCGCGACAGCTCAGGCGAAACGCCGTCTTTGTCTTTCAGATCAAGCGCTTCGACGGCTTTTATGATTCGCGCGGTGAAATCGGCGAAGATGTTCATTTGTGTGACTCTGGGGTCTGGCTCTGGCGGCTTTGCAGCGAATCCGGCTCGGTGGCCGGCAAAATCGAGCCCGCCCTAGCCCAATTCAGGCGTATGGTCAAACAAACGCCGGTGTTCCTTGAGCGCGTAGGTGTCGGTCATACCCGCCAGGAAGTCGGCGACGCTGCGCGCCTTGATGCGGTCGTCGGCCCGATCCAGCCCCTCGCGCCAGCCGTCCGGCATGGTCCGCGGATCGGCGAAATAGGCGTCGAACAGATTTTTGACGATCTGCTCGGCGTCCGCGCGCACCCGCATAACCTCCGCGTGCCGGTAGAGGTGCTTGTACAGGAAGGCCTTCAGTTCTTTCTCCAAGGCAGCCATTTCGGCCGAGAAAACCACCATCGTCTCGCCAGCTGCCCTCACTGCATCGGCGCTCCGCGGCCTGATGCGATCGAGATTGGCGGTCGTCGACTTGATCACGTCCTCGACCATGGCGGTTATCTGCCGCCGCATCAGCTCGTGGCCGGTGCGCACATCATCGAGGGAGGGATAGCGTGAGCGAACGCCTTTCAGGATCGTTCCCGGCAGCGAAACCGTCTCCAGCATGTCCAGTGTCAGTAGCCCTGCCCTCAAACCGTCATCGATGTCATGCGTGTTGTAGGCTATATCGTCGGCGATCGCTGCGCATTGCGCCTCGATGCCGGCGAACCGGTCGAGTTCGAGATCGTGCAGTTCAGAGTAATCACGGATCGCCTGCGGCACCGGCCCTTTCAGACCCTTGCCGTTGGCGTCCGTCAGCGGCCCATTGTGCTTGACCAGGCCTTCCAGCGTTTCCCAGGTCAGGTTGAGCCCATCGAACTCGGCGTAGCGCGCCTCCAGCCTCGTCACGATGCGCAGCGATTGCGCGTTGTGGTCGAAGCCGCCCCAGGCGGCCATCTTCTCGTTCAGTGCGTCCTCGCCGGTGTGGCCGAAGGGCGTGTGGCCGAAATCATGCACCAGCGCCACCGCCTCAGCGAGATCCTCGTCGCCGCGCAGCGCCCGTGCCAGGGCGCGCGCGATCTGCGCCACTTCGATCGAATGGGTCAGCCGGGTGCGATAGTGGTCGCCTTCATGCGCGATGAAGACCTGCGTCTTGTGCTTCAGGCGCCGGAAGGCCGTCGAATGGATGATGCGGTCACGGTCACGCTGGAATGGCGTGCGGGTCGGGCTTTCCACCTCGTCGAACAGCCGTCCGCGCGACTTTGCCGGGTCGCAGGCATAGGCGGCGCGCGGCCGATAGCCGAATCCGATGTCGCCCAACTCATTGGTCATGGCTGATGCTGCCGCGTTTGACTTAGCCAGGTTGACTTGGCCCCTCGCGCTTCATACCTATCATGTGAAACCGAAAGCAAGGTGACGCCCATGGGCGCTGATGCCAAGACTGCCATGAAAGTCGATATGACCGAGGCCGCCGCCAAGCGGATCGCCAGGATTGTCTCGAACGAGGCCGGCAAGACGGCGCTGCGCGTGTCGGTCGAAGGCGGCGGCTGCTCGGGCTTCTCCTACAAGTTCGATCTGGTCGATACGCGCAATGACGACGACGTCGCCATCGAGAAGGACGGTGCCACCGTGCTGATCGACGATCTGTCGCTGGTCTATATGGGCGGCTCTGTGATCGATTTCGTCGACGATCTGATGGGCCAGTCGTTCCAGATCCGCAATCCGAACGCCGTCGCCTCCTGCGGCTGCGGCACGAGTTTCTCCATATAGAATGCCTGCTATCGGTGCGGTCCGTCAGATCGCGCTGTCGGCTGGCCGTGATCTCGACGCCACGCTGGCTTTCTGGCGCGACGTGCTCGGCATGGCGGTTCATGCGCGCTTCGACCCGCCGGGCATCGCCTTCATCATGGCCGGCGATATCAGGCTGCTGTTCACCGACGGCATACCGGCCGGAACCGTCTATCTCGACATATCGGGCCTCGATGACTTCCATGCCTCTGCGGTCGCGGCAGGCGTACCCTTCACCGCGCCGCCAACACTTGTCCATCGCGACACAGAGGGCCAGTTCGGTCCAGCGGGGGAAAGCGAATGGATGGCCTTCCTAAAGGACCCGGCTGGCAATACGATTGGCCTCGTCGAACGCCATCCGCCGCAAGAATCCAACTGAACAGCATCGAGACCGCCATGAAAATCGTCACCTGGAACATCAACGGTGTCCGCGCCCGCATTGGCAACCTCACCCATTGGCTGACCGAGAGCGCACCCGACATCGTCTGCCTGCAGGAGATCAAGTCGGTCGACGAGCAATTCCCGCGCGCCGAGATCGAGGCGCTTGGCTACAATGTCGAAACCCACGGCCAAAAGGGTTTCAACGGCGTCGCCCTGCTGTCGAAGCTGCGCTTCGACGAGGTGATCCGAGGCCTGCCCGGCGACGATGCCGATGAACAGGCGCGTTTCATCGAAGGGGTTTTCTCGACTGACAAGGGCGCGCTGCGCGTCGCCTCGCTCTATCTGCCGAACGGCAATCCGATCGATGACGAGAAGAAGTTTCCTTACAAGCTGTCCTGGATGGCGCGGCTGGAGCGCTGGGCCGAAGAACGGCTGAGACTGGAGGAGGCTCTGGTGCTCGCCGGCGACTACAACGTGATTCCCGAGCGGATCGACGCGCGGTTTCCGGAGAACTGGCTGGGCGACGCGCTGTTCCAGCCGCAGACGCGACAATCCTTCCGGCGGCTGCTCAACCTTGGTTTCACCGAGGCGGTGCGCGCGGTCACCGACGCACCCGACACCTACACATTCTGGGACTATCAAGCCGGCGCGTGGCAGAAGAACAACGGCATCCGCATCGACCACCTGCTCTTGTCGCCGGAAGCCGCCAACCGGTTTTCTTCCGCGTCGATCGAAAAGCACGTGCGCGCCTGGGAAAAACCGTCCGATCACGTGCCGGTGGCGATCGATCTCGCACTTCAGCCGGCCTGAGAGAACCCTCGCCGGGCACGTCTGCGCTGGACCTCATATCGCCACTTTTCGCGCCGATCATTGCGGGCCAGCATGGCGGCTGGGGTTCCATGAGCACACGATTTCATCTTTGTCCGATCGGCCTGGCATTTGCCATGGCCGCTCCCGGTGCGGCATTTGCCGACCAGGAATGCCTGGCCAATGGAAAATCCTACCAGCTTGGCCAGGTCGCCTGCCTGACGCTTGCCGACCGGAGCCATCTGGCTCGCTGCGACATGGTGCTCAACAACACATCGTGGACGAAGATCGGGGATAGCTGCCCGGAAAACACGCTGGCGCCACAACCCCATGTCACGCCGATCTCGACGCCGGCGCCCAGCATGGTGCCGACGGAGCCGATCGAGAACTGATCACGATCGAAAATCGAGTGCTGCTGGTGAAGCTGACGCGGCCGCGAGATTACTGATCCGCGTTGTTGCCCTTGGTGAGGATATCATCGGCCAGCGAGATGGCGGTGCGGCGGTCGGCCTCGCCGGCGGTGGCAAATGCCTCTTCCTGCATGCCGCGGATCCAGGGCTGGTCAGCCGGCGAAGCGCGTTCGAGCGCTGCCGTCATCATCGCCAGGCCACGAACGATCTTGCCGCTCTGGAACAACAAATGGCCCAGTGTCGCCTGTGCGCCGGCATGGCCTTTCTCGGCGGCGAGTTGGAACCAGCGCCCGGCCTGCTTGACGCTGGCCTTCACGCCGCCCTCGCCCTTCAGGAACATCTGCCCCATTTCGAACTGCGCGTTCGGATTGCGGTAGTTGGCGGCGGCGCGCATGTAATATTCCTGGGCCGCCACCTCGTTCTCGGCGACCGGGCTGCCAGGAATGCCCGTGCGCAAATAGTCGCCAAGCGCCACCAGCGCGTCGGAGACATAGCTTTCCTCAGGCGAGCCGGGCTCGACGTCCTGATCGACGATCTCGGAGAAGAACTTGAACGCCTCGTAGTCGTCACGCGCCACGCCGTCGCCCTCGGCATACATGCGGGCAAGCTTCCAGGTGGCGCCGATCTGGCCGTTTTCGGCGGCGTATTTGTAGGCCTCGGCAGCCTGTTCCTTGTGGCCGTTCTTGTAGGCGGAGAAGCCGAACTGGAAGACCGCCCATGGGCTGGATTGCGGCTTCACCCCGGTCTTGTCGTCGAACACCTTGTCGTCGAAGGCCATGGCCTGGCCCACGGCGCCAAAGGTCGCGCCAAAAGTGGCGATCACGACCAGTGCCGAAAAGACAGACGACCTCAACAACTCTGGTGTTGACTTCAACAACTCAGATGTCCGCATAACAGTGTGTTTCTTTCGCACCGCCTGGATGGGTCACCGCGCCATCGCGCGCCGGCCCTACCGTCTGTGCATATTTCCATATCGCGCCCGACTGATAATCGGTCGCGCGCGCCTTCCATGTCTTTGCCCTCGCCGCCAGTTCGCTATCGGACAACGCCACGTCGATCGTGCCGTTCACCGCGTCGATCGAGATCACGTCACCATCCCTGAGCAGTCCGATCGGGCCGCCTACGGCTGCTTCGGGGCCGACATGGCCGATGCAGAAACCGCGCGTCGCGCCCGAGAAGCGCCCGTCGGTGATCAGCGCCACCTTGCCGCCCATGCCCTGGCCGTAAAGTGCTGCCGTCGTCGACAGCATCTCGCGCATGCCGGGGCCGCCGCGCGGCCCCTCGTAGCGGATGACGAGAACTTCGCCTTCCCTGTAGTTGCGCTGCGTCACCGCCTCGAAACATTCCTCTTCCGAATCGAAGCAGCGTGCCGGGCCGGAGAACTTCAACTCCGCCATGCCCGCGACCTTCACGATCGCGCCTTCGGGGGCAAGGTTTCCCTTCAAGCCCACGACACCGCCGGTTTGGGTAATGGGTGTGTTGGCCGGGCGGACCACGTCCTGATGCTCATTCCAGACAACGTGCTGCATGTTTTCGGCCAAAGTGCGGCCAGTCACGGTCATGCAGTCGCCATGCAGATAGCCGTGGTCGAGCAGCGTCTTCATCAGCAGCGGAATGCCGCCGGCCTCGAACATGTCCTTGGCGACATATTTGCCGCCCGGCTTGAGGTCGGCGATGTAAGGCGTCTTCTCGAAGATCTTGGCCACGTCGAACAGGTCGAACTTGATGCCGGCCTCGTGGGCGAACGCCGGCAGATGCAGTGCCGCGTTGGTCGAACCGCCGGTGGCCGAGACCACGGTCGCCGCATTCTCCAGCGCCTTCAGCGTGACGATGTCGCGCGGCCGGATGTTTTTCGCGATCAGTTCCATGATCTTTTCGCCGGAGGCGAAATTGAACCGGTCGCGCATTTCATAGGGAGCCGGCGCGCCGCAGGAATAGGGCAGCGCCAGGCCGATCGCCTCGGCGACGGTGGCCATGGTGTTGGCGGTGAACTGGGCGCCGCAGGAACCGGCCGAGGGACACGCGACCTGCTCGATCTCAAGCAGTTCGTCGTCGCTGATCGTGCCGACCGAGTGCTGGCCGACCGCCTCGAAAACATCCTGCACGGTGATCTGGCGGCCGCGATAGCTGCCGGGCAGGATCGAACCGCCATAGATGAAGATCGACGGCACGTTGAGCCGCACCATGGCCATCATCATGCCGGGCAGCGACTTGTCGCAGCCGGCCAGCCCGACCAGCGCGTCGTAGCAATGGCCGCGCATGGTGAGTTCGACCGAATCGGCGATGACCTCGCGCGACACCAGCGATGACTTCATGCCCTGGTGACCCATGGCGATGCCGTCGGTGACGGTGATGGTGCAGAATTCGCGCGGCGTGCCGCTGGCCGCAGCGACGCCCTTCTTGACCACCTGCGCCTGGCGCATCAGCGAGATGTTGCAGGGCGCCGCCTCGTTCCAGCAGGAGGCGACCCCGACCAGCGGCTGCGCAATCTCGGCCGCCGACAAACCCATCGCATAGAGATAGGAACGATGCGGCGCACGCGCCGGACCGACGGTCACATGGCGGCTGGGGAGCTTAGCCTTGGAGATGACTTTGGCGTCCATACTCTTCCTTGCCCCATCTTCCCTGCAAATGGGGCGGAGCGGCCTGCCCCCTCGCCGAGCCTTTTGGCGCGTGTCCCGAGACAAGATCGAGGTGCGCCGGGTTTATGGCGGGAAATGGGCAATTTCCTCAGCCCGGCTTCCAGCGCAGGGGTTGTTCAGAAAGTGTTGCCAAAACGTCACAATCGCACGGGGCGAAAGAGGTGCGGCTAATATGCAACGCAGCTTGGATACGGGGCGCACGGGCGATGCCGGCTCAAACGAAAAAGGCCGAGCAACGCCCTAATGCAGTTCACTTAGGCACCTTCAGTGTTCTGACAGGATATTTGGCTGGTAGCTTTTTGACGACACGGGGGCATGATCGCCCCCGTGTTTTT